>JAQBZY010000082.1 GCA_027620395.1 Pseudomonadota bacterium | reverse complement strand
CGCGCAGACCGGCAGGCTGGCGCCCGTGATTGCGCCGAGCGACAGGCCGGCGCCGACGGCGATCAGGCCGAGCGGCAGGGCGGCGTGGCTGAGAAGTTCAAGCGTCGGGCCGATCACGGGCGGCAGCCCCCAGCCCGTGATATTGAACAGCGCACCCAGCAGACACGACTGAATCAGCGGGTTCTTCGCCGAATCGGCTAGGATGCTCCGCCAGGTGCCGGGATGTCCGTCGCGCGGAAGCCATCTCAAGTGACCCCAGACACCCAGATAATTGATGCTGACGCCGACCGTGAATATGGTGACGGCCATGGCGCCAGCGGCTTGGTCGCCGTAGACGCCGAGCACCACGGCGATACCGACATAAGAATTGGACCGAAAGCCGCCTTGAAAGACGGCGACGAATGCGGGCTCGCTCAAGTTCAGCAACTTGCGGAGCGGCACCGCCGCTAGCGCCGTCAAATGAATGCCGATAATGACGGCCGCGGCCAGCGACAGGGCGTCGGCCCAATCGATATGGGCGCCGGCGATTTTGATGAACAGCAGCGACGGGAACAGGACGTTGAATGTCAACTTTTCGGCCCCGCGCCAGAAGGCGTCGGCGAGGCCGAACTTGGCGCGCAACAGAGCCCCCAAGCCGATGATCAGGAAGATCGGCGCGATGGCCGAGAAAACGTGGCTCATGCGGGTGGCATCCGGCGGCGGATCGAGACCGCGTCGATGGCGCCCTGCAGGATATAGGCGGCGGCCATCTTGTCGACCACCTGTTTGCGGCGCTTGCGGTTCATGTCGGCTTCCGAGATCAATACCCGTTCGATGGCCGATGTCGACAGCCGCTCATCCCAAAAAGCGGCCGGCAATCCAAGGCGCCCAGCCAACTCGGTGGTGAAATCCTGGACAGCCTGCGCCTGCGGGCCGAGGCTTCCGTCCATGCTGACCGGCAGACCGGCGACGATGCCACCGACCTGCTCGGTCCGGACCAGTTCGGCAATGGCGTCGACGATGGGCGCCAATTTCTTTCGCTCGAGCGTCCAGAGCGGGCTTGCGACCGTCATCCCTGGGTCGGCGATGGCGAGGCCGACGGTCTTGTCGCCAACATCGAGCCCGAGCAGGCGCCGACCGGCCGGAACTCGCCCGGCCAGCTCGAAAATATCCTCGCAGATCAGGCGATCGGCCATTCCGCTCTCCAGCTTGTGGGGTGGCATCGACCCCGAATGCCCGATATCATAGCGGCAAGTTACTGACACCGCCTATTTTTCCCGGCCGAGCCCGGAAACGGCCTAGAAACGAAAGAAACTTAATTGCGGCGGATCGCGTGGCTATTCTTAATCGTTCTCGGTGCCGCCGGGGTTGCCCATGCGGCCGACATCGCATTCATGGGCAGCCACGTCACGCCGTCGCCTGGGACCTACATCGCCGAGCAGGACTTGCAAATCCGCGCCCAACCCAAGAACGACGGCAAGCGCGTTGGTATGATCGCAAAAGGCAACGTCATCACCGTGCTTGGAAAGGCGGTTGGCTCCTCTTGGCTCGCGGTCACCCGCAAAGGCAAGCCTTACGGTTTCGCCTACGGTCCTAAGTTGACGCCGATCCTGGATGGCGCCATTGAAAACGACGTCACTGGCGAGATCAATGTCGCCATTGGGCACCGCTGTGGTTACCGGATTTCGTTTCTCGGCTGCTCCGAGGTCGAGGGGCAGCTTTCCCGCATCTCCGATTATGAAGCGATTGTCGTCTGCGAGCGAAGCGGTAAGCGGTTGCGGTTCCCTGCGCAGATGTTCATGACCGAGGCGCCGATCGACCCCAAGGGCAGAAAGCGGATATTCCAAATCAACGTCGATCTGTTGGACGGCATGCACGGGCTCGACGATATTTTTTCGACCAGCATGCATTACGACCAGGACGGCGGGCAGGTCCGTTTCGATCAGCTGAGCGAGGAATCCTACGGCCGCAAGACGCCGACCATTCCTTTCCTGCCGGCCACCAGCGTGCCGAAGGTGATCGGCAGCGCCATGGACATCGCGCTTTCGGCTTGGTCCGATAAGGCTTGGGACGACATTTTCGCACACGCGCGCTGACAGACGCACTGACATGATGCCCCCTCACCCAACCTCTCCCCCGTGCCGGGGGAGAGGGGTATTCTTTTCCTCTCCCCCACGGGTGGCGGCGACGCATTCCTTGCCGGGGGTGGGGGGGCGATGTTAATTTCCGCGCCCTGTCGCCAGCCCCACCGGAGTTTCTGATGCCACTATCCAAGGACGATGTCCAAAAGATTGCTTTTCTGGCCCGGATCAGGGTGCCGGAAGAGCGCCTGGACGCCATCGCCGGTGAGCTCAACGGCATCATCGGCTGGGTCGAGCAACTGGCCGAGGTCGAGACCGGAGACGTAGAGCCGATGACCAGCGTCGTCGCCATGCCGGCGCCGTTGCGCGACGACGTGGTCACCGACGGCGCGATAGCTGATAAGGTGACGGCCAATGCGCCCGATCCGATCGGCCCGTTCTACGCCGTTCCGAAGGTGGTCGAATGAGCGATCTCCGCGATCTTAGCATTGCCGACGCCGCCGAAGCCCTCGGAAAAGGCGAGACATCGTCCGTTGAGTTGACCAACGCCTGTATCGCCGCCATCGAGGCCAACCGGGTCTTGAACGCCTTCATCACCGAGACCCCCGATCTGGCCCGGGCCCGGGCCAAGGAATCGGATGCGCGCCGGGCCAAGGGTGACGCGAAGGGCCCCATGGACGGCGTGCCGATCGCCATGAAGGATCTCTTTTGCACCGAGGGGGTCCGAACCACCGCCGGGTCGCACATCCTGGAAAATTTTGTTCCGACTTATGAATCCACCGTTAGCGCCAACTTGCGGGACCACGGTGCGGTCATGCTCGGCAAAGCGAATATGGATGAATTAGCCATGGGCTCATCCAACATCACGTCCTACTACGGACCGGTGAAAAGCCCGTGGACGCGGCTGGGCGCCAATGTCGATCTGGTGCCGGGCGGCTCGTCCGGCGGCTCCGCGGCGGCGGTATCGGGCCGGCTCGCTATCGCCGCCACCGGCACCGACACCGGCGGCTCGATCCGCCAACCGGCGTCCTTTACCGGCATCGTCGGCATGAAACCGACCTATGGCCGCTGTTCGCGCTGGGGTACCGTCGCCTTTGCTTCAAGCCTCGATCAGGCCGGGCCGCTGACCCGGACCGTCGAGGACGCGGCGATCATGCTGCAAGCCATGGCCGGGCACGATCCGAAGGATTCGACATCGTTGCCGTTCGATCTGCCGGATTTCCGAGCCGCCTGCGTTCCCAACGTCAAGGGCATGAAGATCGGTATCCCCAAGGAATATACGCTGGATGGCATGCCGGCGGCCATCAAGACGCTCTGGGAGCAGGGCGTCGAATGGTTGCACGACATGGGCGCCGAGACCCGCGACGTCACCTTGCCGCACACCAAGTATGCGCTGCCGACTTATTACATCGTCGCACCGGCCGAGGCATCGTCGAATCTCGCCCGCTACGACGGTGTCCGCTACGGGCTCCGGGTCGAGGGCGATAGCTTGGACGAGATGTATGAGCTCACCCGCGCCGCCGGCTTCGGCGCCGAGGTGCAACGCCGGGTCTTGATCGGCGCCTACGTGCTGTCGGCCGGCTATTACGACGCCTATTACGTCAAGGCGCAGAAGGTTCGTTCGCTGATCTTCAAGGATTTTTCCGATGCCTTCGAAGATGTCGATGTGCTGCTAACGCCGACGGCGCCGTCGGCCGCGTTCGCGCTCGGCGAAAAGATGGATGATCCGATTGCCATGTATCTGAACGATGTCTTCACGGTGCCCGCGTCGCTGGCCGGTTTGCCGGCCATATCGGTGCCGGCCGGGTTGGATGGCGACGGGTTGCCCTTGGGCCTGCAACTAATCGCAGGGGTCTGTCAGGAACAGAAACTGTTCCGCGCCGCCAGTGCCCTGGAAGCGGCGGCCAGCTTTTCGGCCAAGCCGGGAGGCGTCTGAGGATGGCCTATCTGATCCAGGGCGAGACCGGCGATTGGGAAGTGGTGATCGGGCTTGAGGTGCATGCCCAGGCGGTCACCAACGCCAAGCTCTTCTCCGGTGCCTCGACATCGTTTGGTGGCGAGCCGAATTCGCAAGTGTCGCTGGTCGACGCCGCCATGCCCGGCATGCTGCCGGTTTTGAACCGGAAGTGCATCGAGCAGGCGGTCAGGACCGGGCTCGGGCTCAGGGCCAAGATCAACCGCCGCTCGATCTTCGAGCGGAAGAACTATTTCTACGCCGATTTACCGCAGGGCTATCAGATCAGCCAATATCTGCATCCGATCGTCGGCGAAGGGACGGTGACGCTCGACATGGACGATGGTTCGACCCGCGATGTCGGTATCGAGCGCCTGCATCTTGAACAGGACGCCGGCAAGTCGATGCACGACCAGGATCCGACTCGTTCGATGATTGATCTCAACCGCGCCGGCGTCGCCTTGATGGAAATCGTCTCCAAGCCTGATCTCCGTTCGCCAGACGAAGCCGGCGCGTATCTCCGCAAGGTGCGCTCGATACTCCGCTATCTCGGCACTTGTGATGGCAACATGGAGCAAGGCTCGATGCGCGCCGACGTCAACGTGTCGGTCCGCAAGAAGGGCGAGAGCGGGCTCAGAACACGGGTCGAAGTCAAGAACGTCAACTCGGTCCGCTTCGTCATGCAGGCGATCGAGATCGAGGCCGAGCGCCAGGTCGAGGTCTGGGAGCAGGGCGGCGAGGTCAGGCAGGAAACCCGGCTCTACGATCCGAATCTGGGCGAGACCCGGCCGATGCGGAGTAAGGAATTCGCGCACGACTACCGCTATTTCCCCGATCCTGATCTGTTGCCGCTCGATTTGGATGAGGATTTCATCGCCGGGATCGAGGCCTCGTTGCCGGAACTTCCCGATACCAAGAAAAAGCGCCTGATCGAGGACTTGGGTCTGTCCGCCTATGACGCTGGCGTCATTGTCGCCGACCGCGAGACGGCGGATTATTTCGAGACGGCGGCGGCGGGCCGGGATGCCAAACAAGTCGCCAACTGGCTGACCTCCAATCTATTCGGCGCCCTCAATAAGCGTGCTGTCGGCATTCCGGAAAGTCCGGTGACGGCGGAGAATTTGGGCGCCCTGGTCGGCCTGATCGAGGACGGCACGATTTCCGGCAAGCTCGCCAAGGATGTGTTCGAGGTCATGCTCGAGACCGGCAAGGCACCGGCCGTCATTGTCGACGAAAAGGGCCTGCAACAGATCACCGACACCGGCGCCATCGAAGCCATTGTCGACAAGGTGATCGCCGACAATCCAGGCCAGGCGGATGACGTTCGGGGCGGCAACGAAAAGGCCATCGGCTGGTTCGTCGGCCAGGTCATGAAGGCCAGCCAAGGCAAAGCCAACCCCGGCCAGGTCAATGCGCTTCTGAAGCAGAAGCTGCTCGGCTGAACCGTCGCTTTTCGTCATTCCGGGTCCCCGGAGAGGGGTCCCCCTCACCCGACCTCTCCCCCCGTGCCGGGGGAGAGGAGGTTCTTTCCCTCTCCCCTACTTGTGGGGGAGAGGCTAGGGGAGGGGGAAATAGACCCCGGACTTGATCGGGGGTCCGGCAACGCCAGTGCAGAAACCGGCCGTGTTGGCTAAGCTCCACCCATGCGGCTTTCCGATCCGGAAATGTTTATCGACGCCGACGGCACGCCCAGATCGGGTCGCGCCGGCGATATCTATTTCTCCCCCGATGACGGACCGGCGGAGCGCAAGCATGTCTTCCTGGACGGCATCGGCGCGCCGGAGACTTTCAATCGTCCCGGTATGCGCCTATGCGAGCTCGGCTTCGGTAGCGGGCTCAACTTTTTACTGAGTTGGCGGACGTGGCGGGAAACGGCAGCCAAGGACGCCAGCCTCGATTATACCGCGGTCGAGGGCTATCCCCTGGCTGCCGGCGAGATTGCCCGGGCACTTCGGCGCTTTCCGATGATCGAGCGTGAATTGGCGGCGCTTGTCGCGGCGCTGCCGCCCCGTGTGGCCGGCTGGCACCGGGTCGAACTCGATGCCGGCCGGGTCCGGCTGACTCTCGTCTACACCGATGTCATGACGGCACTTAAAGGGCTCCTCGGCAGCTTCGACGCCTGGTATCTGGACGGCTTCGCACCATCGATAAACCCTGAGATGTGGGCTCCCGAAGTGCTAGGCCTGATCGCCAAGCACTCGGCGCCGGGGGCAAGGCTCGCGACCTTCACGGCGGCAGGTGGCGTCAGGCGGTCACTCGCCGCCGCCGGGTTTGACGTCAAGCGCCGCAAGGGCTTCGCCGGCAAACGGGAATGTCTGGCCGGAACCTTCGAAGGCGCGCCCACCACCGGTGAACGGAAGGATGCCGGAAGGGTTGCCGTGATCGGCGCCGGAATTGCCGGTGGCTGGGTCACCATGGCGCTGGCGCGGCGGGGCTCGGCGTGACCCTGATCGAGG
>JAQBZY010000081.1 GCA_027620395.1 Pseudomonadota bacterium | reverse complement strand
AGTTCATCAACGAAACCATGATGACCCACCCGATGCACCTGCACGGCATGTGGTCGATCCTCGACAACGGCAGCGGCAAGTGGAATCCGGTCAAGCACGTGATTAGCGTGGCACCAGGGACGACGGTTTATATGGAGACAGAAGTCGACGCGCCCGGCCGCTGGGTCTTCCATTGTCATCTCTCCTACCACATGGAAGCCGGCATGTTCCGCGAAGTGATCGTCGAGGGCGGGCCCACGGGCAAGGCCGCATCACTGCCGGCCCGGATCGGAGGATAAGAGTATGAAACGCATCATGCTTATCGCCGCCGCCCTGGCGTTGCTCGCGATCCACCCGGCCCGCGCCGAAATGGCGTTCTGGGGCATTAACGTCGAGAAACTTGAGCACCGTCTCCGCATCGGCAACGGCACTGATGTCTTCTCCTGGGACGCCAAGGCCATGGTCGGAACCGACGAATTGAAGTTCGTCCTTCGCACCGAAGCCGAGTTCGATGCCAACAACAGCAGCTTCGAGGCGCTGGAAAACCAAGCTCGCCTACAGAAGCCGATCTCAACCTTCTTCGACGCTGTTGCCGGCGTTCGCGTCGACACGCCGGCCGGGCGGGATCGGATCTATGGCGTTCTCGGCGTGCATGGGTTGGCGCCGCAATGGTTCGAAGTCGACGCCGATCTCTATTTATCGGACCGGCCGGCGTTTCGGTTCGAGGCGGACTACGAGGCGCTCTTGACCAACCGGCTGATCCTGCGCCCGAGCGTTGAATTCAACCTGCCGCTCCGTGACGACAGGTCGATCGACGCCGGCGCTTTCGGCCCCAAAATCGAGATCGGCGCCCGGCTCAGCTACGATCTGGTCGACCGCACCGTGGCACCTTACGTCGGTGTTCATTACGAGCGGACCTTCGGCGAGAGCGCCGACATCCTGCGCGAGGAAGGGAAGTCGCGTCATGGAACGTTCTTCGTCGCCGGCCTCAAACTGATGTTTTAAATCAAACCCGCCCGAGGGCTAGCTTCTCGGGCAGTGACTTGGAGGGAGGAAGAAAATGCGAAAATTAGCTTTTTATATATGCGCGGCGTTTTCGCTGGCGGTTGTACTTTCGAGCGCACTCGCCGCCCAGAAGGCCACTTTCGACAATCCGATTGAGCCTGAAATGACAAGCGCCTTGAATCTGGGGAAACTAAATTACGATCTTTTCTGTGCCTCGTGTCACGGTAAGTCGGCGCGCGGCACCGACAAGGGGCCGACATTCATAAGCCGCATATATCACCCTGGGCATCACGCGGATGGTGCTTTCATGATCGCGCCTAAACAGGGAGCGCGGGCCCATCATTGGCAGTTCGGAGACATGCAGCCGGTTCAAGGCGTAACCGACCAGCAACTTCTCTCGATCATTACTTATGTTCGAGCGGTACAGCGGGCGAACGGACTATTCTGACCGAACGTGCTTTCAAACGCCGAGGGTCTTTTTTCGCTCCTCGAATTCGGCTTTGTCGATTTCGCCTTTCGCGAAACGCTCGTTGAGAATGGAAAGCGCGCGATCTTGTGGCTGAGATTTGGATTGCGCGTCGCCGCCAAACCCTAGGAATTTAAGCACGACGACTATGGCCACGACGACGAGCACGATCATGATCAACATCATCATCGGTCCCATGAACCAACCGCCCCACATCATGGCATGATCACCGAAGTTGCCGCCGTATCCGGAACTCGCATCTGCTGATGCAGCGGGGACGAGGCCGAATACACCGCCTGTTACGAGTAACGGTAAAACATTCATTTTCATGTTCAGGTTCCATTCAAACGCAAGAAATTAGAGGCAAGGTTCTTTTGGACATGGACGAAACTATTGACTTGTGACGGGGGTTGGCTCCGTTTCCCGGCGCCCCAGCCGTTCTCGTCCGACCAGATGCAATTAAGGCGTGACGGTCAGGGTGGTTACCATTCCCGCCGCATAATGACCGGCTATATTGCAGATCAGCAGGTATGATCCGGCCGCCAGTTTCAGCTCGAGTTTGCCCGACGTACCCGGCTTAAGCTCGGCGACTTCGCCAAGCGACTTGATCTTACCTTCCGGAATTCTCGCACTGGATTGATCGTAAGGCAGCGCCGCTTTCGGGTCGCTGACCGCAACCACCAGCATCTCGTGTTCCATCACCTTCGATTGGTTGCTTACCAGGAATTCGACCTCGCCGGCTTTGACGGTTGCTTTGTCGACATTGATCGACATCATCCCCATTCTCATCATGCCCTGTTGGCCCATGGCGCCGGGTTGGCCCATGGCGCCGGGCTGGCCCATTGTGCCGGGCTGGCCCATGGTGCCGGGCTGGCCCATGGTGCCGGGTTGGCCCATCGCGCCAGGTTGACCCATCATTCTCGGTCGACCCGGCATACCCTGCGCACCCATGACCGCGGACATGTCCAACAAGCTCACGATTATCTTGGTTTCCGCTGCCATCGCCGGAGCGGCCAACATCGAAAACGAAACGATGGCGGCGGCCAGATGCCGTGAATATTCGACCTTCATTTCTGCATACTCCTTGCCGGAACTGAATGATCTCGGTTCACTTCGGCAATGCACCGTCGCCTATCTCCGACCGGGCCGCCTTGATCTAGATCAATAGGCCGTCCGCGCCGTTCGGCCGTCGGCACCACCACAACCGCTTCCACAAACGTCGACCATCGGACAAAACCAGCATGGACTTCGCGCGGCGTCGATGAAATAACGGAAGCAAGCCAGCCGAGACGGCGCCGCCGTGGCGAAGGCCGGCGAACGAAGCGGAGGGGGGAACGCGAATGACCGATCAAAAAGGCATGCGGCGAAGCCTGACTCGTTATGGCGACGAGGCGTTCTCGCTCTATCTCCGCAAGGCCTTCATCAAAGCCATGGGTTATTCCGACGACGCCTTGGACCGGCCGGTGATAGGCATCGCCAACACCTTTTCCGCCTACAACGCCTGCCACGCCAACGTACCGGCACTGGTCGAGGCGGTGAAGCGGGGCGTCATGTTGGCGGGCGGCCTGCCGATGGAATTTCCGACCATCTCGCTGCATGAATCCTTTGCCTATCCGACAAGCATGTACTTCCGCAATCTGATGGCCATGGACACCGAGGAAATGCTGCGGGCGTTGCCGATGGACGCTTGCGTGCTGATCGGCGGCTGCGACAAGACGGTGCCGGCGCAATTGATGGCGGCGGCCAGCGCCGACGTTCCGGCGATCCAACTGGTGACCGGGCCGATGCTATCGGGCACGCACGGCACCGAGCGGATCGGCGCCTGCACCGACTGCCGCCGCTTCTGGGGCGAGTACCGGGGTGGACGCATCGATGAGGCCGAAATCAATCAGATCGAAGGGCGCTTGGTGCCGACCGCCGGCACCTGTGGCGTCATGGGCACGGCGTCGACCATGGCCTGCATGACCGAAGCACTCGGCATGATGCTGCCGGGCGGCGCCACCATCCCGGCCGTCACCGCCGACCGGCTGAGGTGCGCCGAAGCCACCGGCACCCGCGCCATGGCGCTGGCCAAGGAAGGGCTCAGGCCGTCCGAGATCATGACACCGAAAGCTTTCGAGAATGCGCTCCGCGTTTTGTTGGCCATCGGCGGCTCGACCAACGGTGTCGTGCATGCCGCCGCCATGGCCGGCAGGCTCGGGATCGAGCTCGATCTCGAGGCGTTCGATGCCTTGGGGGCGACGACGCCGGTGCTGGTCGATCTGAAGCCGACCGGAAAATACTACATGGACGATCTGCACCGAGCCGGCGGCATGACGGCAATCCTCCACGAACTGAAGCCGCTGCTCAACTTGGATTGCATGACGGTGACCGGCAGGACCTTGGGCCAGGAAATCGACGCCGCGCCGCTGGGCCACAAGCAGGCCGTGGTGCGGCCGATCTCGAACCCAATTCACGCCGGTGGCGGCATTGCGTTCCTGAAGGGGAACCTGGCCGGCGACGGAGCGATCATCAAGCAAAGTGCGTGTTCAAAGGAGCTTCTCGTTCACACTGGCCGCGCCGTCGTGTTCGATTCACTGGAAGACTTGGCGATGCGGATCGACGATCCCGGTCTCGACGTCGCCAAAGACGACGTGTTGATCTTGCGGAACGCCGGCCCCAAGGGCGCGCCTGGCATGCCGGAAGCCGGCTACATCCCGATCCCGAAAAAGATCGCCCAGCAAGGGATCAAGGACATGGTCCGGATATCGGACTGCCGGATGAGCGGCACCGCGTTTGGCACCATCGTCCTGCACGCCACCCCGGAAGCCGCCGTCGGCGGACCACTGGCGCTGGTCGAGAGCGGCGATTTGATCCGCCTGGATGTCCCGAACCGGCGCCTCGAAATGGACGTCTCGGAAACCGAGCTCGAAAAACGCCGCAAGGCGTGGACACCGCCCGAAACCCTCAAGGCAGAACGCGGCTACAAGAAGCTTTACATGGATCACGTCACCCAGGCCGGCGAGGGCGCCGACTTCGATTTTCTCGTCAAGCGGCCCTACGTCGCCAAGACACCGGCAGGCTGAACATGCTCTATGCGCCGCCCAAGGATTTAGAGACCCGGGTCTTCGCGACGCTGCCCGATAAATTCCGAATCGAGGGCAAGACGGCGGCCTGGACAAAGGGACAAGGCCGCACGCAACCGACCGACAGTTTCATCGAAGGGCCTTCGTTCGACCGCGACGGCAATCTCTATATCGTCGATATTCCGTACGGGCGCATATTCCGCATCTCGCCGGACGGCAAGGACGTCGAATTGTCCGCCGAGTACGACGGCGAACCGAACGGCCTCAAAATTCACAAGGACGGCCGCATCTTCATCGCCGATTACCGGAACGGGATCATGGTCATGGATCCGGCGTCGGGCCAGGTCGATCCGTTCATCGACCGCGAGCTACTCGATCCCTTCAAGGGCTGCAACGATCTGGTGTTCGCGTCCAATGGCGATCTCTATTTCACCGATCAGGGCATGACCGGCTTGCACGATCCCACCGGCAAGCTTTATCGCAAGCGCGCCAACGGCATTCTTGAGTGCCTCGTCGACAACGTGCCGAGCCCGAACGGGCTGGTGCTCAACTTGGAAGAAACCGCCGTTTATCTGAACGTGACCCGAGCCAACGCCGTCTGGCGGGTGCCGATGCGTCAAGACGGCAGCGTCTTCAAGGTCGGCACTTTCATTCAGTTGTCGGGCAGCCTGGGCGGCCCGGACGGCATCGCCGTCGACGAGGACGGTAACTTGGCGGTGGTGCAATTCGGTTCCGGTTCGGTCTGGGTTTTCTCCAAGCTCGGCGAGCCGGTCTACCGGATCCGATCCTGCCGGGGTCTCGGCACCACCAACGTCGCCTACGGCGGGCCGGAAAACAAAACCCTCTACATCACGGAATCGGACTCCGGCGCCGTGCTGGCCTGCGACATGCCTGTCGCCGGCCGAAAGATGTACTCGCACATGTAATTTAGCGCGCTCAGGCCGGCGGTTGGACGCAGACCATTTCGTAGGGATAGCGTTCCTTCAGCGTGCCGAAGTGTTGGAAGACATCGAGGATCACCTCGTAGGCCGGCTTGGTGATCTCGACATGCGGCGTCCAGCAGCCGAGCTTCTGATAAGTGGCGATGCATTTGGCCAGCACCGCCTCGTCGATGTTCGGAAAATAGGACTTTTCCGCCTTGGCGATCTCGGTGGCTTTTTCTTCGTTCATATAGCGCCGCGTCTTGCGGTAGGCCCGCATGAAGGCCTTGGCCATGTCGCTTTTCAGCCATTCGCGGCTGGCGGCCAGACTGGAGAACCCGCAGAACCCGATCTTCGGGCCGACCTCGGCCAGAATGTGACCGGCACCGTCGGCTTCCAACTGCTGCGGATACGGCCCCTGCTGATGCACGTATTGGCCTTGACCGTCGCGGAACGCCTTGTCGATGGCATCCGGATTGCCGGGCGCGATGATCTTGATCTTGGCATAGTCGATGCCGGCCTTGAGACAGGCGTAGCGGAACATGGCGTTCGGTTGGCCGCCCTTGAAGGTCACCACCTCGGCGCCTTCCAGCTTGTTCCAGGAGAAATCCGGGTCAGCCTTGCGCCCGGTGATGAAGAAACCATCCATTTCGTTGATCTGCGCAAAATGCACCGCGACCGGCTCCTTGCCGGCGGCCAAGGAATTAAAGCCTTGGCTCAGCGCCGACTGCACCACGTGCGCGGCGCCGTTCTCGATGGCGTCGATGGCCGAAACGCCGGGCGGCGAGATCGACCAATCGGCGTCGAGCCCCTCATCTTTGAGGAATCCACCAGACATGGTCGAGATCAGCGGCGAATAAAACGCCGAGAACAACGTGAACTGAATGTTGATTTTTTCCATGACGTCATTTCTCCCTGGTGATTGGATCAACGCTCGCACGGTGGGAGATTGATTTCAACCAAGCCGACAGTGTTTCGTCATTCCGGCGAAAGCCGGGACCCAGGGTCCAGAGTGGTCAGGCTGGGTTCCCGCTTTCGCCG
>JAQBZY010000080.1 GCA_027620395.1 Pseudomonadota bacterium | reverse complement strand
GATCCGGTATATCGAGCTTGGATTGTTTGCCGGGACGGTATTTGTCTTCGCATCGTTCGCGCTCGGTGCCTACGGGATGTCGAAATTCCCGACATTGCCATTGGCGCCCTATCGGCGTCTTGGCTTTAGCGTCGTGATGTTCCGCGCCACCTTGGCGACGATTTCGATCCTTATCATCACCGGCGTCGCCGCCGCCGTCGGCCCGGCCTGGACCGGCATGTTGATGGCGTTTCCGATGACGCTTTATCCGCTGATCATCATCATCCATCTGGCCTATTCCGGCGGTGCGGCGGCGATGGTATTCAAGCACGTGCCGCTGAGCCTCGGCGGCGTGGTGTCGTTCTGCATGGCCGGGAGCTATTTATTCCCGACCGTCGGCATGGTCTGGGGAACGCTGATATCGCTCGGCGCCGCGGCGCTTTATCTCGCTCTCTATTCGGCGTTGGCCAAACGCTGGCGGAACCGCTCGGCATGAAAAAAATCCCCCGGCCCACGCCGGTGGATTTGGCCTTTGCATTCGATTTCGGAGACCGCCGTCAGGCGGCCTGTAGATTCCGCAGCACATACTGCAAAATACCGCCGGCGAGGTAGTAGTCGACCTCGTCCACGGTATCGATCCGGCAGAGCAGCGGCGTCTGCTCGCTAGAGCCGTCCGTCCTGTGAATCGTCAGCGTGACTTCCATGTGTGGCTTGATGCCGCCGGAAAGGCCAGAAAGATCGAAGGTTTCCGTGCCGTCGAGTTTTAGCGTTTGCCGCGTCACGCCGGGCTGGAACTGCAACGGCAGCACGCCCATGCCGACCAGATTCGAGCGGTGGATGCGCTCGAAGGTTTCGACGATGACGGCGGACGCGCCCAAGAGCCGGGTGCCCTTGGCGGCCCAGTCGCGGCTCGACCCGGTGCCGTATTCGGAGCCGCCGATGACGATCAGCGGCACTTTGTCGGCGATATAGCGCATGGCGGCGTGATAGATCGACATCACCTCGCCGCTCGGTTGGTGCGTGGTCACGCCACCTTCGGTGCCGGGGGCCATTTCGTTCTTGATGCGGATGTTGGCGAAGGTGCCGCGCATCATCACCTCGTGGTTGCCGCGGCGGGCCCCGTACGAGTTGAAATCACCGGGCCGGACTTGATGTTCGAGGAGGAATTCGCCGGCCGGGCTTTCCTTCTTGATGTTACCGGCGGGCGAGATGTGGTCGGTCGTCACCGAGGCGCCGAGGATGGCCAGCGCGCGGGCGCCAATGATGTCCTTCGCTTCGCCGGCGGCGCTGTCGACGAAGAACGGCGGATGCTGGATATAGGTCGAGCCGGGCGACCATTTGAAGGTCTGTCCTGTCGTGGTCTTGACGTCGCGCCAGTTCTTGTCGCCCTGAAATACGTTGGCGTAGCGACTGCGGTACATTTTGGGCGTGACGACCGTGCGGATGTAGTCGTGGACTTCCTGGTTGGTCGGCCAGATATCCTTGAGAAAAACCGGCTCGCCAGAGGGGTCGTGGCCGAGCGGTTCGGTCGCCACGTCGACATTGATGTTGCCGGCGAGTGCATAGACGACGACCAGCGGCGGCGAAGCTAGATAGTTGGCTCGGGTCAGCGGATGGACCCGGCCTTCGAAATTGCGGTTGCCCGAGAGTACCGCGGCGACGGTGAGGTTGCCGTCCTCGACCGCTTCCTGAACGTTTTCCTCAACGACGCCGGAATTGCCGATACAGGTGGCGCAGCCGAAGCCGACCAGATTGAAACCGATGGCGTCCATGTGCTCCATCAGGCCGCCGGCCTCCATGTAATCCTGCACGACCTGACTCCCCGGCGCGAACGAGGTCTTGACCCACGGCTTCGGCTTCAAGTCACGCGCGTGCGCCTTCTTGGCGACCAGTCCGGCGGCGATCAGGACCGCTGGGTTCGACGTATTGGTGCAGCTCGTGATCGAAGAAATGATGACGGCACCGTCTTCGAGCTCGAAGTCATTGTTGGCAACGGCGCGCTTGGTCTGCTCGGCGCGGCCGCCGGATATGGCCTTGAAGTTGTCCTTGAACGCCTTCGACGCGTCACTGAGCGCGATGCGGTCTTGCGGCCGTTTGGGTCCGGCGATCGACGGCTCGACCGAGGTAAGATCGAGCTCCATAGTGTCGGTGTAGACGGCATCCGGGGTATTCGCGTCGCTCCACATGCCCTGGGCCTTGGCGTAGGCCTCAACTAGCTCGATGCGCTCGGCGTCGCGGCCGGTGAAGGTGAGATAGTCGATGGTCGACTTATCGATGGGGAAGAAGCCGCAGGTAGCCCCGTATTCGGGTGCCATGTTGGCGATGGTTGCCTTGTCGGCCAAGGACAGGTTGGCGAGGCCGGGGCCGTAAAACTCGACGAACTTGCTGACCACGCCCTTCTTCCTGAGCATCTGGACCACGGTCAGGACAAGATCGGTCGCGGTCATGCCCTCCTTCAGGGCGCCGGTCATTTTGAAACCGACGACTTCGGGGATCAGCATGGAGATCGGTTGGCCGAGCATCACCGCTTCCGCCTCGATACCGCCGACACCCCAGCCCAGCACGGCTAGGCCGTTGACCATGGTGGTGTGGCTGTCGGTACCGACCAACGTGTCAGGGAAGGCGAGCCGTTGCTTGCCGTCTTCGTGGGTCCACACCACCTGAGACAAATATTCGAGGTTGACCTGATGACAGATGCCGGTGCCGGGCGGGACCACCCGGAAGTTACGGAATGCCGACTGCCCCCACTTGAGGAACTCGTAGCGCTCCTTGTTGCGCTCGAACTCGAGCGCCACGTTCTTGGCGAAGGCATCCTTGGTGCCGGCGAAGTCGATGGTCAGCGAGTGGTCGATGACCAGATCGACCTGGGCCAGCGGGTTGATCTTGTCGGCATCGCCGCCCATGGCGACCATGGCGTCGCGCATGGCGGCCAAATCGCAGACCGCCGGCACACCGGTGAAATCCTGCATCAGCACCCGGGCCGGCAGATAGGCGATTTCGTGATCGGATTTCCGGGTCTTGAGCCAGTCGGCGACCGCCTTGATGTCGGCGACGGTGACGGTGCGGCCGTTTTCTCGCCGTAATAGGTTTTCCAACACCACTTTGAGCGAGTATGGCAGCCGCGAAACGTCGCCGATGCCAGCGGCCTCGGCCGCCTTGAGGCTGAAATAGTCGTAATTTTTGCCGCCGACGGTAAGCGTGCGGCGGGTTTTCAGGGTATCGGTACCGGTGATCGACACGATTTTGTCCTCCAGGAGCGTTTGGCGCGCGCGTTAGGTTTAGGAATCTCCACATTTTTGCAGGAATGTCCATGCGCTCTCAGGGTCTGGCGGGCGCAGCTTGACTTGGCCGGGGCGGCACGTTACCTGAACGGCCAAATTCAGGTTCGCGAAGACGGATCGGAGAGATCGCAGGGTCCGCCAGTTTCCCCTTGAAGGGATAAGGGCTCATCTGCAAACCTCTCAGTATAAAAGAAAACCCCGGCCCGAGAGGGACCGGCGGCAGGGAGAAGAACATGGGCAGCGGACAATCCGCGCCGTCGACGGCGGACACTTTCCCGAAACTTCTGCTTGAAAACGCCAAGCGCATTGGCGAGCGTCCCGCATCGCGCGAAAAAGATTTCGGCATCTGGCAGTCCTGGACTTGGAGCGAGATGAAGGACGAAATCGCCGCGATGGCGGCGGGGCTCAAGGTTTTGGGGTTTGAGCGCGGCGACAGCCTAGCCATCGTCGGCGACAATCGGCCGCAATTGTATTGGGCGATGACCGCGGCGCAGGCCTTGGGCGGCGTGCCGGTGCCGATGTATCAAGATGCCGTCGCGGTCGAGATGCAGTACGTGCTTGAGCACGCTTCGGCCCGGTTCGCCATCGTCGAGAACCAGGAGCAGACCGACAAGCTTCTAGAAATCAAGGATCAGTGCCCGTCGCTGCAAAGCGTGATTTACAAGGATCAGCGCGGCATGCGGCATTACGATCAGGATTTTCTGATGAGCCTCGGGGCGTTGGAGGAGAAAGGCCGCGAGTTCTTGGCCGCCAATCCCGGCTGGTTCGAGGCCGAGGCCGCCAAGACCCAAGGTTCCGACACCGCGATCATGCTTTATACGTCCGGCACCACCGGGCGCCCAAAAGGCGTGGTGCTGAGCTTCGACAATCTGGTCAAGACGGCGGCCAACGGCGCCAAGTGGGACAATCTCAACGAAAACGACGAAGTTCTGGCGTATCTGCCGATGGCTTGGGTCGGCGACAATATTTTCTCGTATGGTCAGTCCTATACCGCCGGCTTCTGTGTCAGTTGCCCGGAAAGCACCGACACCGTGATGCAGGATCTGAAGGAAATCGGCCCGACCTATTTCTTCGCGCCGCCGCGCATCTTCGAGAATATCCTGACCCAGGTCTCGATCCGGATGGAGGATGCGAGTTGGTTCAACCGCCAGCTCTATGCCTATTTCATGGGCCTCGCCAAGCGGGTCGGGCCGGCGATCTTGGACAAAAGGCCGATCGGCATCGTCGAACGGCTGCTCTATGCCGTCGGCGAGTTTTTGATTTTCGGGCCGCTCAAGAACGAACTCGGATTTTCACGCTTCCGCCTGGCCTACACTGCCGGCGAGGCGATCGGCCCGGACATTTTCGATTTCTTCCGCTCGCTCGGCGTCAACATCAAGCAGCTATACGGCTCGACCGAAGCGTCGGTTTTCATCTGCATGCAGAAGGACGGCGACGTAAAACCCGACACCGTCGGCGTACCGGCCTTGGATGTGGAACTCAAGATCGCCGACAATGGCGAGGTTCTGTTCCGCAGTCCCGGTGTCTTCAAGACCTACTTCAAGAACGAAGACGCGGCCAAGGAAACCAAGACCGCGGACGGTTGGGTACACACCGGCGATGCCGGGTTCTTCGATGCCGACGGGCATCTCAAGATCATTGATCGCGCCAAGGACGTAGGCAAGCTGACTACCGGCACCATGTTTGCGCCCAAGTATTTGGAAAATAAGCTGAAATTCTTCCCTTACATCAAGGAAGCGGTGGCCTTCGGGCACGACCGCGACTTCGCCGCGGCGTTCATCAACATCGATCTGGAAGCGGTCGGCAATTGGGCTGAACGGCGCGGCATCGCCTATTCCGGATATACCGATCTGGCGATGCGGGCCGAGGTCTATGACCTCATTCAAGAGTGCGTCAGCAAGGTCAACCGCGACCTCGCCGAAGATGTCGCGCTGGCCGGCTCTCAGATCAAACGGTTTTTAGTGCTGCATAAGGAATTGGAGGCCGACGACGGCGAATTGACGCGCACCCGCAAGGTTCGCCGCAACATCGTCGCCGAGCGTTACGGCGAGTTGATCGAGGCGCTTTATTCCGGCGCCAGTCAATGTGACGTCGAGGCGAAGGTTACTTTCGAGGACGGTCGCACCGGCAATATCAAGGCCACGGTCGCGATTCGCGAAGCCGAGACCGTCGCGCCGCGCAAAGCGGCGTAAGGGATTTCATGGCGCATCAACGCAATATCGGCGACACAATCCTCTCGGTCGAGAATATATCCCTCGCATTTGGCGGCGTTAAGGCGCTGACCGACGTTAGCTTTTCGGTGCGCGAGCACGAAGTGTTCGCGATCATCGGCCCGAACGGCGCCGGCAAAAGCTCGATGCTGAATTGCATCAACGGCTTCTATCATCCGCAGCAGGGCACCATCACCTTCAAGGGCAAAAAGCGCCGTCATGTGCGCCCGAGCGAGGCGGCCCGCGAGGGCATTGCGCGGACCTTCCAGAATATCGCGCTGTTCACCGGCATGAGCACGCTCGACAACATCATGACCGGCCGCAATACCAAGATGACCAAGGGTTTGTTCTGGCAGGCGCTGCATGTCGGGCCGGCCCGGAACGAGGAAATCGAACACCGCAACATCGTCGAGGAGGTCATCGACTTTCTCGAGATCGAGGCGATCCGGAAGACCCCGGTCGGCACGCTGCCGTATGGTCTGCAAAAACGGGTCGAACTGGGCCGGGCGTTGGCGGCGAAACCGGATTTGCTGTTGCTCGACGAACCGATGGCCGGCATGAACATGGAGGAAAAGCAGGACATGTGCCGCTTCATCCTCGACGTCAACGACGAGTTCGGCACCACCATCGCCCTCATCGAGCATGACATGGGCGTCGTCATGGACATCTCGGACCGGGTCATGGTCCTCGACTACGGGCGCAAGATCGCCGAAGGCAGCCCCGACAATGTGCGCGCCAACCAGGACGTCATCGACGCCTATCTGGGGGTCAGCCATGACTAGGACGTGGCGCCGCGATAAGGGCCTCGGCCACGGCCACACCGGCGGGGAGGGAGGCTAATGGAGGTATTGCAATCCGTCTTCGTGCTGCCCTTCCTCGACATGGCGGACTCGCCGATCTTCCTGCTCGAGGTGATCATCGGGGGCTTGCTCACCGGCGTCAATTATTCGCTGGTGGCGCTCGGCTTCGTGCTCATCTTCAAGGCGTCCGGCGTCTTCAATTTCTCCCAGGGCATCATGGTCCTGTTCGCCGCCCTCACCCTGGTCGGCCTGATGGAGCACGGCGCGCCGGAGTGG
>JAQBZY010000079.1 GCA_027620395.1 Pseudomonadota bacterium | reverse complement strand
GTTACCATCACCGACGATCGACTGGACTATTGAAAACGGCCGCGACATCCCAATTGAGGAACGCAGCGCCACCGAGGTTACCAAGATTCAAGGCCGCACGGCGTCGGGGGAGGTGGTCAGCGTCGAGATCGTCCCCGATGGTGCCAAGGCCGGCAACCCGGCCTTCGACGTGACGCCGGCGCGTCTGGTCAGCGGACTGATCACCGAGCGCGGAGTCAGCAAGGCGACCAAAACCGGCCTCAAGAAAATGTTCCCGGAACGGGCCCGCTGATTCAAGGAGAATACCGATGCAGATCGTCATCACCGGCGGTTGCGGATTCCTCGGCCAAATGCTGGCCGAGCGGCTGACCAGGCGGGGCGACAATGTTACGTTGTTCGATGTCGTGGCGCCGCCGGGCGGCTTAGGGACACTCGATGGTAGGGTCAACCTCGTTACCGGCGATATCTCCGACAAACCGACTGTGGATGTGCTGATCAAAGGCGCCGGCGCGGTCATTCATCTGGCGTCGATGGTCTCGGCCGGCTCGGAAGCGGACTTCGACGCCGCCATGCGGGTCAATATCGACGGTGGCCGGCATGTGTTGGATGCCTGCCGGGCAGAGGGACCGGCGACCAAAGTCCTGTTCACGTCGAGCCTGGCCATTTTCGGCGGTGCCGCCATGCCGGCACGGGTCGATCAGATGACGCGGCCAGTGCCGCAGAACACCTACGGCATGACCAAGGTGGTGACGGAGTTGTTCTTGAACGACATGAGCCGGAAGGGGTTCCTGGATGGCCGCGCCGCAAGGCTGCCGACGGTGATCATCCGGCCCGGCAAACCGAACGCGGCGGCGTCATCGTTTGCCAGCGGCATGTTCAGAGAACCCTTGTCAGGTGTCGAATGCCGGTTGCCGGTGCCGAGGGGCCTCCGCGTCATGCTCGGCGGCTATCGGACGGTGGTCGAGAACCTGATCCGGCTATTGGATGTGCCGCTCAAGTCCTTGGGCGACGACCGGGTGGTCAATTTTCCGAACCAGACGGCCAGCGTCACCGAGATGGCGGCGGCCTTGCAATCGGTCGCCAAGCGCCGCGGCATCGTATTGGGGTCCATCGTCGATGCGCCGGATCCGAAGATCGCCGGCATCGTCGGCAGTTGGCCAGCCGAGATGGATGCCACCCGCGCACTCGGGCTCGGCCTCAAGGATGAGACCGGCCTCGAGCGGATCGTCGACGATTACATCGACGACTTCATAAAATGAACCTAGCCATCACCCCGGGCTTGCCTGCCCCCCCTCACCTAGCCTCTCCCCCACTTGTGGGGGAGAGGAATGGCGGGGTGTTCGATCCGAGAGTCCCTCTCCCCCGGCTCGGGGGAGAGGTCAGGTGAGGGGGCGGCATACGGCCGCGCCCGGCGTGTTGGGCGTCGGCCTTATCGCTGGCGCCAGCTTGGAGCGGATCGTCGACGATTACATCGAAGGTTTCATCGGCTGAGCGAACGAAGCCGGTCCAAAAATTATCGTCATTCCCGCTTGCGCGGGGATGACGAGGAGGGGTTATAGCTCACCCCGCAGCCACGTCCCGCGCCATGCGGGCGGCGAGGCCGGTGTAGGCCTCGGGGTCCATAAGTGCTTCGATCTCGTCATCGCTCAGGTTCTCACGCACTTCCGGTATCCGTGCCAAAGCCTCGCGCATCGAGGTGCCGCCCTGGAACGCCGCCATGCAGGCTTCATTCAGGAGATGGTGTGCGTGCTGGCGGCCGATCTTGTCAGCCAAGGCCATCATCACCGCTTCGCTGAGCGTCAGGCCGCGGGTGATCTCCAAATTGTCGCGCATGTTGTCTGTGCGCACCGTCATGCCCTGCAAAATTTCCGCCGTCTTCAAAAGCGCCGCGTCGGCATGGCAGCAGGCCCGAGCTAGGAGATCGCGCTCGGTATGCTGGCCGATCTTGTCGCGCTCGTGCTCGGCGATCAGCGTTTCCATGGCCGTGCCGACCGTGGCCCGGATCAAGCGCGAAAGGGCAACGACGCTTTCGCAGATCGCCGGGTTGCGCTTGTGCGGCATGGTCGAACTGCCGATCTTGCCGTCCGGATAGGGTTCCTCCAATTCGGCGAATTCGGTCCGTTGCAGAGCGTAGACTTCGTTGCCGATCTTGCCGCAAAGCCCACCGATCAAGCCGAGGATGGCGACGAATTCGACGAACCGGTCCCTGGCCGTGTGCCAGGTAATCGCCGGCTCGGCCAAGCCCAGTTCCCGCATCACGCCGGCCCGCACCGCGAGGCCTTGCTCGCCTAGGGACGCCAGCGTGCCGACGGCGCCGCCGAACTGTCCGACCAACAAACGTGGCCGGCACTCGTCCAGCCGGTCTAGATTGCGCCTCGCCTCGTCGAGCCATACAGCGGTCTTGTAGCCGAGCGTGACGGGCTGCGCGTGCTGGCCGTGCGTGCGACCGGCCATGGCGGTCTCGGCGTGCTCGAGGGAGATGTCGGTCAAAATCTCGATCATAGATTCCAAGCGTTCATGGATTAGGGTCCAGGCGTTGCGAAGCTGCAACACCAGCCCGGTATCGATGATGTCCTGGGTGGTGGCGCCCCAATGCACGAACTCGCCGAGCCCGTGCGGGCACTTTTCAGAGATTGCCCGGACCAGCGGCACGATCGGGTGTGCCGTTATGTCGATGCCGGCTTTAAGCTCGGCCAGATCGTACATGAACGCGTCGCCGGCCTCGTTGATGGCCCAGGCCGCCTCGGTCGGAATAATGCCAAGCTCGGCCTCGGCCTTGGCTAGCGCTACCTCGACGTCGAGCCAGCCCTGTAGGGTCTTGAGATCGGAAAAGACCACACGCATTTCCGGGGTCGAGAATTGGTCGCGGAACAGTTCGCTGTCGATGGCGGTGCTGGGCACGGCGGCCTCCCTGGCTGGACTTAGTCGAAGATTAGCGGCAGCGGGGCGGACGCGGGCAAGTTTTTATGCCTACCAGCCGTTACTTGTGATCTGGACTTGTGGTCTGGACAGGTCGATTGACATGCGGTATTTTAAATATAGTTAGTTACCTAATTAGTGAGTTACCTATGTATTGACAAATAAAGATCCCATTATCGTCGGTGCCGCTGAGGCCAACCAGCGATTTTCCCGTCTATTGGCTGAAAGCGAGGCCGGCCGCGAAGTGGTCATCACTAGGCGCGGTCAGCCGGTGGCCAGGCTCTCGGCGATGGCCGAACAGGCCTCGCCGGCGGGCGCCGATGATCGAGAGCCGGGCATCGGCCGGGCCGCCGGCGCCGATCTTCCCGATTACGCGAAGCGGGTGCAGTTGATCGAGACCTGCCGGCGGATGAACGCCATTGGTCTCAATCAAGGCACGTCCGGCAACGCTAGTGTGCGGATCGCGGGTGGCGTCCTGATCACCCCGTCGGGGCTCGATTACGACGTGACCACGCCGGCCGACATCGTCCGCCTCAATCCGGAAGGGAAGCCCCAGGGCGGGCGACGCGCACCGTCAAGCGAATGGCTGTTCCATGTCCGTATTCTCGAAGCCAAGCCCCGGGCCGGCGCCGTGCTGCACACGCATTCACTCAACGCCACCACACTTGCCTGTCTCGGGCGCGGAATCCCACCCTTTCATTATATGATCGCCGTCGGTGGCGGTCGCGATATCCGCTGTGCGCCTTATGCCACCTTCGGCACCGAAAAGCTGGCCCAGGCGGCGATCGAGGCCTTGGATGGCCGACTGGCGTGCCTCCTTGCCAACCACGGCATGATCGTGATTGGCAGGGATCTCAAGGATGCTTTCAACCGCGCCGTCGAGATCGAAACCCTGGCGGCGCAGTATCTGAAGGCATTGGCGGTTGGCACGCCTAACCTGCTGACCGTCGGTGAGATGGACGTGGTGCTGGAAAAGTTCAAGAATTACAGCGCCTGGGCCGACCCCAAGCGTTGACGCCACCGCCGCCTGACGAGGGACATGTCGATGAAAATTCCAGCCCTGCCGTTCACCTCCACTGACTGGTCGAAGATCGAACCGGTTCTCCATCCCGGCGAAACCGGACATGCCCTCTGGCGGACCCTCGACATTGGCGATATCCGGGTCCGGATGGTCGAATATTCGCCCGGCTATCTGGCCGATCATTGGTGCGAACGCGGGCATATCCTGTTCGTGCTCGAAGGCGAGTTAACGACCGAGCTCAAAGACGGACGGACAGTCGTTCTCGGACCCGGCATGAGCTATCAGGTGTCCGATCACGGCGACGCGGCGCACCGGTCCCGGACGGAAACGGGCGCCAAACTCTTTATCGTCGATTAGGCGCCGATCAAATTTTCGTGCGGCCATTCACAACGGCAGAGATTGAGAGTACTGTCCGCATGCATTCGAGGCCGTCGCAAGACACTCGGATGGGTGCCGACAGGTCGGCGCGACCTTTTTCATGGACCTCAAAAAAATGTTTGCCAAGACGATCCGGTTCGCCGTTGCCGCGGTGGCGGTGACCATGCTTGCTCAGCCCGTTGGCGTCTCGGCCGATACGCGCCATCCCTCCAACGTCGAAATGTGCATGCAAAGCCTCAAGGACACCGAGGCGACCCGCGCCGGCAACCCGGTGATCGGTCCGAAGGCGACCTTAGATTTCGAACAACTGGTCAAAGCCGCCGAAGGCAAGTGCAAAGCCGGTGAAACCGACGAAGCCTTGAAGATTCTCGTCGAAGCGCGCGGCCTTGTTGCTTCCGAGTAAACTGCCAAGAGATATCGGACAACCGCTTGGCAGAAGCGGTGGCCCGTAAAAAAAACGCCCAGGCTTGAAGCCTGGGCGTTTTCCGTTTCGAAATGTGCGGCCGATTTAGTGCACGTCGGACCAGATTTTCCGCTTCAGTGCGTAAAGCATGGCCGTCAGCAACAGCAGGAACAGCAGGACCTTGATCCCTAAGTTCTTGCGTGCTTCGAGCTCGGGTTCGGCGGTCCAGGCCAGGAACATCGAGATATCGCTGGCCATTTGGGCGACGGTTGCCTTGGTGCCGTCGCCATATTCGACACCGCCTTCGGCAAGCGGCGGCGCCATCGAAATGGCGTGTCCCGGGAAGTACATGTTGAAGTGCTTTCCGTCCGGCAATTCAAAAGGTTTGCCGTCGTGATGCGCGGCCCAGTTCTTCTGGAAATCGGCCGGAACTTTCTCGCTGTACCCGGTGAGCAGGGCATAAATGTAATCGACGCCGAGCGGATAGCCGCCTGGGTGTTTCAAGGAAACGCGAATGGCGGAATCGCCGCCACCGGCGCGGGCCTTGGTGATCAGCGAAAGATCCGGCGGCGCGGCGCCACCGTTGGCCGCGGCCGCCGCCTTGGCATTCGGGAACGGCGACGGGAAGCGGTCGGCCGGCCGGCCTGGCCGCTCGAACATTTCGCCATCATCGTTGGGGCCGTCCTTGACCTGATAGCCCGCCGCGACGGCTTTGATTTCGTCATCGTTATAGCCGAGGCCATGCAAATTTCTGATCGAGATCAGGTTGAGTGAGTGACAGGCCGAACAGACGTTCTTGTAGACTTGGAATCCCCGCTGCGCCGCAGCCCGGTCGAAGGTTCCGAACAATCCGGTGAACGACCATTGCCGCGACGGCGGCGTCGGTGTGTCGCCGGCGGCGAGCGCGGCGCCTGACGACGCGGCGATTCCGGTGGCGATGGCGGCGACGGCTATCAGTTTCATCATCTTCATGGCCCTTACTCCGCCGCCTGCGGTTTCATCACCGAAGCCGCGATGCTGTCGGGCAACGGCTTCGTCCGCTCAAGCACGCTCACCAGCGGCAAGAGGATGATAAGATGGAAGAAATAATAGAACGTCGACCATTGGCCGATGGCCACCAGCGCACCCTCCGGCGGATGGCCGCCGACGTAGCCGAGGATGATCCCGTTCAGCACGAACACCCAGAATAGTGCCCGGTGCACCGGCCGATAGGTCGCTGAGCGGACGCGCGAGCGGTCGAGCCAGGGCAGGAACAACAAAAGCAGGATCGAGCCGAACATCGCCAGCACGCCGGCCAATTTCGCCGACATGACCCACGACAGGAACCACGCGTAGGGGATGTAGTCGGTGGTGAAGGCCCTGAGGATCGCGTAGTACGGCAGGAAATACCATTCCGGCACGATGTGCGGCGGCGTCACCAGCGGATTGGCCAGAATGTAGTTATCGGCCTCGCCGAAATAGTTGGGTGCGAAGAACACGAACAGGCAAAACACGATCATGAGAACGCCGAGCCCGAACAGATCCTTGATCGTGTAGTACGGATGGAACGGAGTGGTGTCCTTGCCCTTATCCTTGATGTCGACGCCGGTCGGATTGTTAGAATGGTGCATGTGTAGCGCCCAAAGGTGCAGAAACACCAAGCCGACGATCACGAACGGCAGCAGATAGTGCAAAGAGAAGAACCGGTTCAACGTCGGGTTATCGACGACGAAGCCGCCCCACAACCACTTGACGATCGGATCGCCGATAAGCGGTAGCGCCGAGAACAGGTTGGTGATGACGGTGGCGCCCCAGAAGCTCATCTGGCCCCACGGCAGCACGTAGCCCATGAAGGCGGTCGCCATCATCAGCAGC
>JAQBZY010000078.1 GCA_027620395.1 Pseudomonadota bacterium | reverse complement strand
TCAAGCCGGAAGACGTCTTGGCGGATTTGTTCGATCTGGCTTCAGGCGACTATCGCTTCACCCGCGCGGTAGAAGATATTACGCTCTTCAAGTCGGCCGGCACTGCGATCGAGGATTTGGCCGCCGCCATGCTGGCGGTCGGGCGAAGCGGCGGCAATCAGGAGGCGAAGGCATGAGCCCGAACGCCAAGGACCGTATCTTCGTCGCCTTGGATACGCCCGACGCGGCGACGGCGCTGTCGCTCGCCACGGCGCTTGTCGGGCATGTCGGCGGCGTCAAGCTCGGCAAGGAGTTCTTCGTCGCCAACGGCCCGGACGCGGTCAAAAAAATCGCTGGCATCGGCATGCCGTTATTTCTCGATCTCAAGTTCCATGACATTCCGAACACGGTGGCGGGGGCCATCCGTTCCGCCCTGCCGCTGCAGCCGGCGATCCTCAATGTTCATGCCAGCGGCGGCCGGGCGATGATGCAAGCCGCGCTGGACGCGGTGACGGCTTGGAGCGGCCCTCGCCCGATGCTGATCGCCGTCACGGTCCTGACCTCGCTCAGCGATGACGATCTCACGGCAACCGGCGTCAACGACACAGCCGAGGCCCAAGTGCTGCGTTTGGCTAGATTAACCCAGGCGGCAGGGCTGGACGGCGTCGTCTGTTCCCCCCGCGAAATCGCGCCGATCCGCGCCGCCCTTGGCCCCGGCTTCAAGCTGGTGGTGCCAGGCATCCGCCCGGAATGGGCAGCGGTGGGTGATCAGAAACGGATCATGACGCCAAGGCAAGCGGTCGATGCCGGCGCCGACATCCTGGTCATCGGCCGGCCGATCACCGGCTCAGATGATCCGGTCGCCGCAGCCAAGCGGATCGCCGAGGAATTTGGCTGACTCCGGCGTCCTTGCCATGCTGAATAAGTGAACTCCAGTTCACGTTGCCGCCGCCAAAAGGATCGCCGAGGAGCTGGCGGAGGTTCATTTCATCCTAAGGAGCGGCGCTGCAGCATCTTGCGCGCGAAGTGGGTGGCACGGGTAGGAATAGGCGGGCAAGCAAGAGCAGTCTTGTGTTTTCAATTTATATTAGCTAAGCTAAGCTAATAATCTAGCTAAGCTGCGAGTAGGCCGATGCCCCAGGTCAACATCCATAACGCCAAGACCAACCTCTCGAAACTGCTCGCGCGGGTCGAGCGGGGCGAGGAGATCGTTATTGCCAGGGCCGGCAAGCCGGTGGCGAAACTTGTCGGCATCGCGTCTGGGCGCGAACCTAGAAAGCCTGGTGGTATGGAAGGCCGGGTTTGGGTCGCCGACGATTTTGACACCTACATTCCCGAGGGGTTCGAGGACTACGTCGCGGACCGGAGTTGAATGCGACTCCTTCTGGATTCCCATGTCCTGCTCTGGTGGCTCGAGGGCGGAGAGCGCCTGAACGAGATATCCCGGGCCGAGATCGCCTCGCCCGAGAACGACGTCTACTTCAGCACCGCAACGCCATGGGAGTTTTCGATCAAGGAGAACGCTGGGCGGCTGACTATGGATTGGGACCGTTTCGACGCGCTGGTCGGGAACAACGGCTTCCTGCCGCTTTGCATCGAGATGCGGCATGGTATCGCCGCCGGCCAGCTGCCGCGTCACCATGCTGATCCCTTCGACCGGATGCTGATAGCCCAGGCGATGCTGGAGAATCTGACCGTCGTGACTCATGACCGGGCGTTCGCGGCCTATGACGTAACGGTGCTTTGGGCGTAGGTGCCGCCGGGCTTGACGTTCCGGACTTTGCTGACGACATTCCCCCGCCTAGGAGCTGCCATGCCCATTGACGTGAAAATCTGCGGACTTTCGAGCCCCGACGCGGTCGACGCCGCCGTCTCGGAAGGGGCGGCGTTGACGGGGTTCGTTTTCTTCCCGGCCTCGCCTCGGAATGTCAGCGTCGATCAAGCGGCGGCATTGACGGCGCGGGTGCCGGCGCATGTCCGCAAGGTCGCGCTCAGCGTCGACGCCGACGATGCGTTCTTGGCCAGTATCGTCGCCGGTGCCGGCATTGATGCCTTGCAATTGCACGGCGGCGAGACGGCCGAGCGGGTCGCCGCCATCCGGGACAGGTTCGGCTTGCCGGTGATCAAGGCGGTGCCTATTTCCAGCGCCGCCGACGTCACCGCCGCCCGGACCTACCAAGACGTCGCCGACATGCTGCTATTTGACGCCAAGCCGCCGAAGGATGCGACTCGGCCAGGTGGCAACGCCGAAGCCTTCGACTGGACGCTGCTCGCCGGTTTGGTCTGGAAAAAACCCTGGCTGCTGGCCGGCGGGGTCAATGCCGGCAATCTTGAGGCCGCGGCTCGGATCACCGGCGCCCGGTTGGTCGACACCTCTTCCGGTGTCGAGGATGCGCCGGGGCGGAAAAGCGTCACTAAGATTAAGACCTTCATACGGTTGGCCAAGTCCCTGTAAGTATTGGATTTGCGCCGGGTGCGGCGCAAAAAGCCCTGTTATTGCCGGGACCGAACGGCTAAGTTCCGGCTTGAAAAGAGAGATCGATGAGCAAGCTCAATACCTACCGCTCCGGGGTCGATGAAAACGGCCATTTCGGCATTTTCGGCGGCCGTTTCGTCGCCGAAACCCTGATGCCGCTGATCCTCGAGGTTGAAAAGGCCTTCGAGGCGGCGCGGCACGACGACGAATTCTGGGCCGAGTTTCACCGCCTGATGAAGCATTACGTCGGCCGGCCGTCGCCGCTTTACTTGGCCGAACGGCTGACCAAGCACTTCGGCGGCGCCAAAATCTATTTCAAGCGCGACGAGCTCAATCACACCGGCGCGCACAAGATCAACAACACCATCGGGCAGATCCTGATCGCTAGGCGCATGGGCAAACAGCGGATCATCGCCGAAACCGGCGCCGGTCAGCACGGCGTCGCCACCGCGACAGTGTGCGCGCTGTTCGGCATGCAATGCGTCGTCTACATGGGCGAGACCGACGTCCAACGGCAATCGCCGAACGTGTTTCGGATGAAGTTGCTGGGTGCCGAAGTGCGCCCCGTGACCGCCGGCACCGGCACCCTGAAAGACGCCATGAACGAAGCGTTGCGCGATTGGGTCGCCAACGTCGAGGACACCTATTATCTGATCGGCACCGTCGCCGGGCCGCATCCGTATCCGGTGATGGTCCGCGACTTCCAGTGTGTCATCGGCGACGAGGTAAGAACCCAGATGCAGGAAGCCGAAGGCCGGCTCCCCGACACTTTGGTCGCCGCCATTGGTGGCGGCTCCAACGCCATGGGCCTGTTCCACCCGTTTCTCGACGACGAGAGCGTCGAGATCATCGGCGTCGAGGCGGCCGGGCACGGCTTGGAGACCGGTGAGCATTGCGCGTCACTGACGGCGGGCACGCCCGGCGTGCTGCACGGCAACCGGACCTATCTGCTGCAGGACAAGAACGGCCAGATCAAGGACGGCTATTCGATTTCCGCCGGCCTCGATTATCCCGGCATTGGCCCCGAACATTCCTGGCTGCACGAGATCGGCCGGGTTAAGTACGTTTCGGTGACGGACAAGGAAGCGCTCGATGCGTTTCAGCTCTGCACCCGGATGGAAGGCATCATCCCGGCCTTGGAGCCGTGCCACGCCTTGGCGCATGTCGGCAAGATCGCGGGCGGGCTTTCCAAGGATCACTTGCTGGTCATGAACCTCTGCGGCCGCGGCGACAAGGACGTGTTCGCCGTCGCCGAGATTCTGGGGACCAAGCTTTGAGCGCGGCGGCAAAAATAAATGCACCGGAAACCCGAATCGGGCGCCGCTTCGCCAAACTGAAGGCGGAAGGCCGCGCCGGACTCGTCACTTTCACAACGGCCGGCGATCCCGATTACGAAACCTCGCTGGCGATCTTGAACGGCATCGCCAAGGCTGGCGCCGACGTGATCGAGATCGGAGTTCCGTTTTCCGATCCGATGGCCGACGGCCCGGCTGTCCAGGCCTCGTCGCTCCGCGCCATCAAGAAGGGCATGACGCTCCGCAAAACTCTTGAGATGGTGAAGAGTTTTCGCAAGCAGGACGACGAAACGCCGATCGTTTTGATGGGCTATTACAATCCGATTTACATCTATGGCGTCGATGCATTTTTGAAGGACGCCAAGAAAGCCGGCATCGATGGCCTGATCGTCGTCGATCTGCCGCCCGAGGAAGAAGGCGAGCTTTGCCTGCCGGCACTCGAGGCCGGGATCAATTTCATCTATCTGGCGGCGCCGACGACCACGGATGCTCGGCTGCCCCGGGTTCTCGCCCATGCGTCGGGATTCGTCTATTTTGTTTCGATCACCGGCATCACCGGCACCCGCACCGCCAACGCTGCCGATGTCGCTGGACATGTCGAGCGGATCAAGCGCCTGAGCGATCTTCCCATTGCCGTCGGCTTCGGCATCAGAACGCCCGAGCAGGCGGCCGGGATTGCAAAAATTGCCGATGCCGCTGTCGTCGGCTCGGCGCTGGTCGACAAAGTAACGAAGAATCTCGATGCCGCCGGCAATCCGGGCCCGAACACAGTTTCCGATGTGCTGGCGCTGGTCAGCGAGTTGGCCGAAGGCGTCCGGGGCACGAAGCGGAGGGCAGCGTCATGAGCTGGCTCCGCGATGTGGTTCGGCCGAAGCTTCGCGAGCTGGTCAAGGGCCGCAAGGAAGTGCCGGACAATCTCTGGCACAAGTGCCCGAACTGCGGCCAGATGATCTTCCACCGCGATCTTGCCAAGAATTTGCAAGTCTGCCAGCACTGCGGGCACCACATGCGCTTGGGCGCCGAGGCTAGGCTTTCGATGCTGTTCGACAACGGCAACTTCGAGTCAGTCGAGTTGAAACAGCCAATCACCGATCCGCTCAAGTTCCGCGATCTGAAGCGCTATACAGACCGGCTCAAGGACGCCCAGGCAAAAAGCAAGCACAAGGATGCGATCATCGTCGCGCACGGCAAGCTCGGTGGCGTGCAGACCGTGATGGCGGCCTTCGATTTTAGTTTCATGGGTGGCTCCATGGGAATCGCGGTCGGCGAGGGGATCTTGACGGCAGCCCGGCTGGCCGTCGTGCAGCGGGCCCCCTTGATCGTGTTGCCGTCGTCGGGTGGGGCCAGGATGCAGGAGGGGATTCACTCCCTGATGCAGATGGCCCGGACCACCATCGCCGTCGAGGAAGTCCGCGACGCCGGGCTGCCATACATCGTGGTTCTTTGTGATCCGACCACCGGCGGCGTCACGGCGTCATTCGCCATGCTGGGCGACATCGCCATTGCCGAACCCGGCGCCGTGATCGGCTTCGCCGGGCAGCGAGTGATCGAACAAACCATCCGCGAGACTTTGCCGGAAGGATTTCAACGCGCCGAGTACCTGTTGGAGCACGGCATGGTCGACATGGTGGTCGCACGAAAAGACCTCCGCGCCACGCTATCTAAGATCGTCGGCATCCTGATGTATCCGGGTCGGGCCGGTGAGGTGGTGGCGCTGATCGGCAATGACAACGGGCCCGAGATCGAGATATTACCGCCGCATCCGGGCAAGGACGCCGGCGGAAAAGACCCGGACCGCCGTGGCGAAGATCCCCGCAACTGACGCCATCCTGGAGCGCCTATTGGCGCTTCATCCCAAGCTCGTCGATCTATCGCTCGGGCGGGTGGAAAGGATTCTCGACGCCCTCGGCCATCCGGAGCGGCAATTGCCGCCTGTCGTGCACATCACCGGCACCAACGGCAAAGGTTCGGTGATCGCGTTTCTCAGGGCCATGTTGGAAGATGCCGGCTACCGGGTGCACGTTTATATTTCGCCGCACCTGACGCGGTTTCACGAGCGAATCAGGCTCTCGGGCGATCTGATCTCCGAGCCCGAGCTTGAAGAAACCCTGGCGCACTGCGAAAGAATCAACGCCGGCCAATCGATCACCTTTTTCGAGATCACGACGGCAGCGGCGTTCGTCGCCTTCGCTCGGACGCCGGCCGACATCGTGCTTCTGGAAAATGGCTTGGGCGGGCGGCTCGACGCGACCAACGTCGTCGCCAGACCACTCGCCACCGCGATCACTCAGGTGTCACTCGATCATCAGAATTTTCTCGGCGACACCCTTGCCAAGATTGCCTTCGAAAAGGCCGGGATCGTCAAGGCGGGCGTTCCCTGTGTCTTGGCGCCGCAACCGGACGAAGCACTCGACGTGATCCGGGCACATGCGGCGGCGGTGCCGGCGCCGCTGTTCGAATACGAACGGGATTGGGAAGCGGTGCGGACGTTGGACGGGCTCACCGTGCGGGTCGGTGGCGAAACGCTCAACTTGCCGGCGCCTAATTTGCCTGGACCGCACCAGACGACGAACGCCGGTCAGGCGGTGGCGCTTGCACTCACCCTGGACGGCTTCGAATTGTCGGACGCCAACATCGCCGCCGGCGTTGCCAATGCCGAATGGCCGGCCCGGCTGCAACGGCTGAAGTGGGGACCCGCCATCGATGCCGTGCCGGCTGATTGGGAAGTTTGGCTCGACGGCGGTCACAATCCGGCGGCCGGCGAAACCGTCGCCCGGCACGGGCGTGCGGCGTGGACGGACCGGCCGTTGCATCTCGTTTGC
>JAQBZY010000077.1 GCA_027620395.1 Pseudomonadota bacterium | reverse complement strand
AATGGAATGTATGCAGAAATGGCGTCGACACCAGGGGTAATATTTCAGATCAGGTATGCAAAAAACGCATACCTGGCGACTAATTCTTACTATTTGGAAAGCCGCCCCAACCGCTCGACGATGAAATCGCGGAACGCGATCACGCGCGCGGAATTCCTCAGTTCCTCGGGATAAACGAAAAACATTTCGAGCGAAGGCCCCCGGATTTCCGGCAAAACCTCGACCAAATTGCCAAGCTCGCGGCCCATGTATTCGGGCAAAGCGCCGATGCCGAGACCGCTTTGCACGGCCCGGAGGATTCCGTAAATGCTATTAACCCGGAGTACCGGCCGCCGTGCCGTGCCGTCCTTGCGCCCGGCCAACAACAGCCAGTTGAGATTCGCCGCCGGGGGCCGGGCGTCATCGCCGTAGACGACGATCTTGTGCTGGTCCAAATCCTTCGGCGATTTCGGCATGCCGTTTTGTTGCAGATATTCCGGCGCCGCGTAGACGTGATAGCGAAGGCTGAGAAGGTGGCGCTGCACCAGATCGGGCTGTGTCGGCGCGGTCAAGCGGATGGCGACGTCGGCCTGACGCATCGACAGATCGAGCTCGGTGTCGGCCAACACCAACGACACCTCGATCTCGGGATAGCGGTTCAGGAAATCCTTGATCCGGGGCGCCAGGAACACCGACCCAAAGGCCACCGTCGTCGATACCTTCAAGGGCCCTTGCGGGCGTTCCTTGTTTTCCTCGATTTGGCTTTTGACCTTGGCCAGTTGCGCCCAAATATCACGCGCCGTCTGAAAAAGCGTTTCGCCCTGCTCGGTCAGAATCAGGCCGCGGGCATGGCGGTGAAACAGCGGCACGCCCAAGCTTTCCTCAAGCGCGCCAATCTGCCGGCTGACCGCCGATTGACTGAGGTTGAGCGCCTCACCGGCATGCGTGAAGCTGCCGGCCTCGGCGACTTGGTGGAAAATCCGGAGCTTGTCCCAGTCGATCGGCAAAGCGTCCCCCCACTTCAATTATTGGCCAGTCTACCGGCGAACCGGCCCTATTCGGCGGCGGCCGCGGCGTCTTCCTTGTGCGCGATGTAGCGCTCCGCTTCCAACGCCGCCATGCAGCCGGTTCCGGCGGCGGTGACCGCCTGGCGGTAAACCCTGTCCTGCACGTCGCCAGCGGCGAACACGCCAGCGACGCTGGTTTCCACCGTTCCCGGTTTGGTTTTCAGATATCCGTCCTCGAACGTATCCAACTGCCCCTCGAACAGCGCCGTGTTGGGCGAATGGCCGATGGCGATGAAGACGCCGTCGACCTTGAGCTCGCGGATCTCGCCGGTGTTGACGTTCTTGATCCTGGCGCCGGTGACGCCGGGCGGGTTTTCACCGCCGACCACCTCTTCCAGGGTATGATCCCAGATCACTTCGATCTTCGGATTGCGGAACAGCCGGTCCTGCATGATTTTTTCGGCGCGGAGCGAATCGCGCCGGTGCACCAGCGTCACCTTGGATGCGAACTTGGTGAGATACAGAGCCTCCTCGACCGCGGTGTTGCCGCCGCCGATGATCGCGACTTCGCGGTTGCGATAGAAAAAGCCGTCGCAGGTGGCGCAGGCCGAGACACCGAATCCCATGAATTTCTGTTCGCTCGGAAGGCCAAGCCAGCGGGCGCTGGCGCCGGTGGCGGCGATCAGGGTTTCGCCCGTATAGACGGCGCCGGAATCGCCAACCGCGCGGAACGGCCGGGCCTTGAGGTCGACTGAAACGATGGTGTCCTCGATCATCTCGGTGCCGACATGCTTGGCCTGGGCATACATTTGCTCCATCAGCCACGGCCCCTGGATCACGTCGGCAAAGCCCGGGTAATTCTCGACGTCGGTGGTGATGGTCAATTGTCCGCCCGGCTGAATGCCGCGGATCAAAATCGGCGACAAATTGGCCCGTGCCGCGTAGATCGCCGCCGTATAGCCGGCAGCGCCGGATCCGATGATCAAGACCTTGGAATGGTGGGCGGCGGGGCGGGATTCAGGCATCTTCGGTCTCCTCGGCGGTCGTGCGGATCGGTTTCCCTAAATAAGCCGGCAGCGGAAGTTGCGCAACGGCGAACCACTCCGGCACCAAAACGGCAACCGTCGGCAACGATCAGCACTTGCCGCCATCGTAAAGAGCAATATAATTGCGCAAGGAAATTTCGTTCGGTCAGAGAGACTCAGGGAGCCGACGTGCAAAAGTTAAAGCTCGACGCCATCGACCGCCGTATTCTCCGCGACCTGCAGGACGACGGGCGGATGACCAACGTCGATCTTTCCAAGCGCGCCGGTATTTCGGCGCCGCCCTGCCTGCGGCGGGTCCGGGCGCTGGAAGCCGCCGGCTACATCAAGGGCTATCATGCCGAACTCGACGGCGGCCAACTCGGCTTCAAGGAAATGTTCTTCGCACTGGTCGGCTTGGATAGCCAATCGCAGACCGTGCTCAAGGGTTTCGAATCGCAAATGGCCGGCTGGCCGGATATCCGCGAGTGCCACATGATCCGGGGCGGCGGCGATTTCCTGCTGAAGGTGGTGGCCCGGGACAAGGACCACCGCGACCAATTGACCATGCGGCTCACGTCCGCCGATCACGTGGCGCAGGTGACTACCTTCGAAACCATCCGCACGTCTAAAACCAAGCCCGGCGTGCCGATGGATGCGGAGGAAGCAGCGGAATAGCCCCCTCACCTAGCCTCTCCCCCGGCACCGGCGGAGTGGTTAGGTGAGAGGGCCTTAACGGCCCATCACTTCCAACGGACCACGCAGATTTCATAGAACTTGGCGCCGCCCGGCGCCGGCACTTCGACGCTGTCGCCGGCGCTCTTGCCGATCAGCGCACGAGCCATCGGCGAGGTGACGGATATCATGCCCAACTCGATATCGGCCTCGTGCGCGCCGACGATGCGGTAGGTGAATTCCTCGTCGGTATCCTCGTCGGTCAGAACCACCGATGCGCCAAAGCGAATGGTCGCGCCCGACAACTCGGACGTGTCGATCTGATCGGCGCGGCTGACGATGTCTTCCAACTCGGCGATCCGTCCCTCGATGAAGCTCTGTTTCTCGCGGGCCGCGTGGTATTCGGCGTTTTCGGAGAGATCGCCGTGCTCACGGGCCGACGCAATGGCCTTGATAACGGCCGGGCGCTCCTCGCTTTTCAAGCGGCGCAGCTCGTTTTCAAGGGCTCGGAGGCCCTCCTTCGTCATCGGTACACGTTCCATGCCCGCTCCGGCGTTACCGCCGACTCCTTATTTTCGGTCTCCACCGAAAAGCCCACCACCGATATCGCCATCCAGCGGCATCCAACGCGCAACAATGAGTGGAATTGTCAGTAAGTGTCTACAAAATACGACTGCAACGGCCGGACATCAAGTCCGCCAGTATCTTCCGCGGCCTTGATCGCGACGATGGAGTCGGCGGCAGCCACGGCGGCGGTCATGGTCGTGTAATGCGGCACGTTGTTGGTCAAGGCCGAGCGCCGGATCGAATAACTGTCGGCGATCGACTGCGCGCCCGCGGTGGTGTTGACCACCAACTGCACGTCGCCATTGACCAACGAGTCGACGCAATGCGGCCGACCTTCGAGGACTTTATTCACCCGCGTCGCCTTGACGCCGCTCTCGACCAGGAAACGTTGCGTGCCCGATGTGGCCAGCACGGTGAAGCCAATCCCGGTCAGCTTACGGGCGATGGCTAGCGCGCCTTTTTTGTCCCGGTCCTTGACCGACAAGAAGACGTTGCCCTGCGTTGGCAGTGTCACGCCGGCGCCCAACTGCGACTTCGCAAACGCGCGCACGAAGTCCATGTCGATGCCCATCACCTCGCCGGTCGATTTCATCTCGGGGCCCAAGATGGTGTCGACGCCGGGGAAGCGGGCGAACGGGAACACCGCTTCCTTGACGGCGACATGCTTGAGTTCCGGACGCTTCGAGAGTCCGAACGATTTCAATGTTTCGCCGGCCATCAGGCGCGCCGCGATCTTGGCGATCGGCACGCCAGTCGCCTTGGCGACGAACGGCACCGTCCGGCTGGAGCGCGGGTTAACCTCGAGGATATAGATGTCGTCGTCCTTGACCGCGAACTGCACGTTCATCAGGCCGACGACCTTCAAGGCCTTGGCCAGCGCAATGGCCTTCGCCTCCATGTCGGCGACGATGGCCGGGCTCAGCGAAAACGGCGGTAGCGAGCAGGCACTGTCTCCGGAGTGAATGCCGGCTTCCTCGATATGCTGCATGACGCCGGCGACGTAGACGTCTTTGCCATCCGAAAGCGCATCGACATCGACTTCGATGGCGTCCTGCAGATAGCTGTCCAATAGCACCGGAGATTTCCCCGACACGATCACGGCTTCGCGCATATAGCGTTCCAATGCGGCGTCGTCATAGACGATTTCCATGGCCCGGCCGCCGAGCACGTAGCTCGGCCTGATCACCAGCGGATAGCCGATCTTGGCCGCGACCAAAAGCGCTTCCGCGTTCGAGCGCGCTAGGCCGTTGGCCGGCTGACGGAGCTTGAGATCCTGCAACAAAACCTGGAACCGTTCCCGGTCCTCGGCCAGATCGATGGCATCGGGCGACGTGCCGAGAATCGGAATGCCGGCGTTTTCGAGCGCTTGCGCCAACTTGAGTGGCGTCTGCCCGCCCAATTGCACGATCACGCCCTTGAGTTCGCCGTTCCGCTGCTCGACGCGTAACAGTTCGATCACGTCTTCGGCGGTCAGCGGTTCGAAATAGAGCCGGTCCGAGGTGTCGTAATCGGTCGACACGGTTTCCGGATTGCAATTGACCATGATCGCTTCGATGCCGACTTCCCTGAGCGCATAGGCGGCATGGACGCAGCAATAGTCGAACTCGATTCCTTGGCCGATCCGGTTCGGCCCGCCGCCCAGGATCACCACCTTGGTCCGGTCAGTCGGCTCGGCCTCGCATTCGGGCGCCTGCACGCCGTCGCCCTCGTAGCAGGAATACATGTAAGACGTCTGCGAGGCGAACTCACCGGCACAGGTGTCGACGCGCTTATAGACCGGCGTCACGCCCATGGCGCGCCGAAGGGCCGAGACAGCGTCTTCATCGCCGCCGGTAAGTTCGGCCAGGCGAGCATCCGAGAACCCCATTTTCTTCAAGCGCAACATTGCCTGCGCCTCATTCGGCAGCCCCGCCGCGCGGATATTTTCCTCGACAGCGACGATGCCGGCGATCCGTTGCAAGAACCAGGTGTCGTACTTGCAGGCAGTTTGCACTTCGTCGAGGGAAAGCCCGTGCCGAAACGCCTGCGCGATGAATTGCAGCCGCTCCGGCCGTGCTTCGGCCAGTTTGGCGCGCACCGTGTCGCGGTCGATCCGGCCATCCGAGAGGACCGCACCCTTGATCTCGATTTCGTTCAAACCGGTCAAGCCGGTCTCCATCGAACGCAAACCCTTCTGTAGGCTTTCCTCGAAGGTGCGGCCGATAGCCATGGCCTCGCCGACGGATTTCATCGATGTCGTCAGCAGCGGATCGGTGCCGGGGAATTTCTCGAAGGTGAAGCGCGGGATCTTGGTGACCACGTAATCGATGGTCGGCTCGAACGACGCCGGCGTGACGCCGGTGATATCGTTGGAAAGCTCGTCCAAGGTATAACCGACGGCGAGCTTGGCGGCGATCTTGGCAATCGGGAAGCCGGTCGCCTTGGACGCCAACGCCGACGAGCGCGAGACGCGCGGGTTCATCTCGATGATGACCAACCGGCCGTCGGCCGGATTTACCGCGAACTGGACGTTCGAGCCGCCGGTATCGACGCCGATCTCGCGCAGCACCGCCAGCGAGGCGTCGCGCATGATCTGGTATTCCTTGTCGGTCAGCGTCAGCGCCGGCGCCACGGTGATGCTGTCGCCGGTATGGACGCCCATCGGATCGATGTTTTCGATCGAGCAGATGATGATGCAGTTGTCGGCGCGGTCGCGCACGACCTCCATCTCGAATTCTTTCCAACCGAGCACCGATTCCTCGATCAGCACCTGGTTGATCGGCGATGCCTGCACACCGGTCGCGACGAACCGCTCGAATTCCTCGGTGTTGTAGGCGATGCCGCCGCCGGTGCCGCCAAGCGTGAAGGCCGGACGGATGACGGCCGGCAGGCCGACCACCTTCAGCGCATCAAGCGCCTTCCGTTTGCTTTCCGATGAAAGCACCGTGACATCTTTGATCTTGCCGTCCTGGTCGGCGATCTCAAGGATTTCGTACTCGCCCTTGAACGCCTCGCTGATCGGCAGATCGAGGCCGATGCCGCGCATGGCATCCCGGAACAACTGCCGGTCCTCGGCCTTGGCGATGGCGTCGGCCTTGGCGCCGATCAGCTCGACGCCGTATTTGTCGAGCACGCCCATTTCCGACAATTTCATGCCGGCGTTCAGCGCCGTCTGTCCGCCCATGGTCGGCAGCAGCGCGTCCGGCCGCTCCTTGGCGATGATCTTGGTGACGATCTCCACCGTGATCGGCTCGATATAGGTGGCATCGGCCAGGTTCGGATCGGTCATGATCGTCGCCGGGTTTGAGTTCACCAGGATGATGCGATAGCCTTCCTCCCGCAGCGCCTTGCAGGCCTGCGCGCCGGAGTA
>JAQBZY010000076.1 GCA_027620395.1 Pseudomonadota bacterium | reverse complement strand
CATCGAGGCAATCGGCGGCGGCGTCATCCGGTACCGGGGCGACGCCGCCGTGGCATCGCTGACCGCCGCCGGCGGATCGGGCGAGTTGTTGGCCAAGGCGCTGGCCAATTTTCAATATAGCCAATTGAAGCTTACTTTCGGCGGCCCCTTGGGCGGCCAGATGACCGCCAAGGCCGAGATCAAGGGCGCCAATCCCGAGCTTTACGGGGGCAAGAAGATCGAGCTCAACGTCGATTTACAAGGCGACTTGAGGGACCTGCTGCAAAGCGCTAGCGTATTGCGTGACCTGCCGGCGCCGATCAGGGAAAGGATCGAGCGGCGCGCCGGCCGGCCGTAGGAGGAGCCACTGTAGGAGTGAGACCAATGTCGCACCGTGTGCGTCTTTCTACGAGCCTGAGCATGGGGCTGGCCTGCGCCTTCTTACTGGTGTCCGCCTGCACGCCGTCGGTCAAAGTCGAGGCCCCGGATAAGCCGATCGTCATCAATCTCAACGTCAAAATCGAACACGAGGTTCGGGTGCGCGTCGAAAAGGATATCGACGCTCTGTTAAGCCAAAACCCGAACCTGTTCTGATGCCACGGGAGAACGGCATGAAATATCGCCAAAGCGTCTTTCTGATTGCCATCCTGATGGCAATTTTTTGCGCCGTCGCCAACCCACCGCCGGCAGCCGCGCAATCCTTGGATCAGGCCAAGGCGCAGGGCCTGGTCGGCGAAACCGCACGCGGCTATATCGAGCCGGTCAATAGCAACCCGGCCATGCAACGCCTTGCCGACCAGATCAATTTGCAGCGGAAACAAAACTACCGCGACATCGCCAGGAAAAATGGGACCACGCTTGAAGCCATCGAAGCCATCGCCGGCGCCAAGTTGATCGGCCGCGCCGCCCGTGGCGAATTCGTCAAGGGCGGCGATGGCCGCTGGAGCAAGAAATGACCAACGACAACGACGACGACCGGGCGCTTGGGCAATGGCTGTCGAGCCTGCAGGGCTCGAACATCGAGCTTAGCGGCATCATCAATCCGAGCCGGGGGTCGCGAAACGTCGGTGCCCTCTTGGATGATGCCGGCGCCGATCTCAATTTCGACCGGGAGCCGCCGGAATTCTACAAACTGCTGCTTGATCTGGCGCCTAAGGATTTGACGCGTGGCTGAGACATTTCCATCCAATCCCGCCGACGCAACGTTGACCGCCGTCCGTGACGCCGTCCGGAGCCGCCGCGTCTCCTCACTCGAAGTGACCGAAGCCATCATGGAAAGGCTGGAGACCCGGGGCCGCGCCGTCAACGCCATCGCCGGACTCTACCCGGACGCCGGCCGCGCCGACGCCAAGGCCGCCGACAAGGTCATTGCCGCCGGCAAGACAGCAGGGGTGCTGCATGGCGTGCCGCTGGCGCACAAGGACATGTTCTACCGTCCCGGCCGGCCCTCGGAATGCGGATCGAAATTGCGCCAGGGATATCAGCCGAAAGTCCTTTCCGGTGCCCTCAAGCGCCTCGACCAAGCCGGCGCCATCGATGTCGCCAGGCTCAACATGAACGAGTTCGCCTACGGTGTCACCGGCCACAATGACTGGACCGGCAACGTCACCAATCCGTGGAACCCGGCCCACATCACCGGCGGATCGTCATCGGGATCTGGCGCCTCGGTGGCGGCCAGAGCCAATTTCGCGGCCCTTGGGTCGGACACCGGCGGCTCGATCAGATTGCCTGCCGCGTGTTGCGGCGTCACCGGCATGAAAGTCACCATGGGCCGGGTCAGCCGCTTCGGCGCCATGCCGCTCAGCCATTCACTGGATACGGTCGGGCCGCTGACCCGGACTGTCGCCGACAATGCGCTGATGCTCTCGGTGCTGGCCGGTCATGACCCCGACGATGCATCGTCGGCCAGGATCGCGGTGCCGGATTATCTGGCCGGACTCGAAATGGGCGTCGCCGGACTCCGGGTCGGATTGCCGGTCAGCTATTTCAGAGACAGCTTGAGCCCGGAAGTCGAGCAGCGGTTCGAGGACGCCATCGCCGTTTTCAAAGCGGCGGGCGCTGTCATCGTCGATATTCCGATGCCGGCTTCGATCCGCTTCACCAACTCGCTGACCAGTCTGATCATCGCCACCGAAGGTGCGGCTTTGCATCAGAAATGGTTACAGACCCGGGCTAACGACTACTGCCGACAGACCATCGGCCGGCTTGCCGGCGGCCTCTTGACGCCGGCGACCCGCTATCTGCAGGCCCTCGATCTCCGCCGCACCCTGCTGGCCGAGTTTGCCGAGTTGGTTTTCCGTCGGGTCGACATACTATTGACGCCGATGCTGCCCATGCCGGTGCCAACCATCGTCGCGACCGATGTCGGGGCCCGACCGGAAGCCGCCGAGGTGCTGGCCGGTATCGGCCATTGCTCGAGACCGGTCAATTTCTTAGGCCTACCCGGCTTGAGCCTGCCGGCCGGGTTCACCCAAAGCGGTCTGCCGGCGTCGATCCAACTGGTCGGCCGGCCCTACGACGAAGCGCTTCTCTACCAGGCCGGGTGCGCCTATGAGCGCGAGACTGATTGGCCGTCCCGGGCACCGGATATGGCCTGGATGGAACCGGCGGCATGACGGCACGGCCATTCATCGAGGTTCAGGGACTGGCCAAGCGGTTCGGCGCAAACCGGGTCTTGAGCGGTGTCGATTTGGATGTCGACAAGGGCGAGTCGTTGGTGCTGATCGGGACGTCGGGGTCCGGCAAGACACTCTTGCTGAAATGCATTTTGGGCTTGATCCGCCCCGACGCCGGCGTCGTCGTGGTCGATGGCACCGATACGGTGCCGCTTCGGGGCGCCCGGCGGATCCCGTTCGCCGATCGCTGCGGCATGCTCTTTCAGCGTTCCGGCCTGTTCGACAGCATGCCGGTCTGGAGGAATGTCGCGTTCCGGATGCTCGAGGGCGGGGCGGACCCTGCGCGGGCGAAATCGCTCGCGGTCGACAAATTGGCGCAGGTCGGCCTGGATGCCGATGTCGCCGACTTATCCCCGTCGGAGCTTTCAGGCGGCATGCAAAAGCGTGTCGGCATCGCCCGCGCCATCTTCGGCGATCCGGAAATTTTGCTGCTCGACGAACCGACCGCCGGCCTCGACCCGATCATGTCGAATGTCATCAACGAATTGATCCTCGATCTGGTCCGCGAGATCGGCTGCACCGCCATTTCCATCGACAGCGACATGGCCGGCGCCCGCATGCTCGGCGACCGCATCGCGATGCTGCACGGCGGCCGGATCATCTGGACCGGCGCCTCGGACAAAGTGCTCGAGAGCGGCGACCCCTATGTCGATCAATTCGTGCATAGCCGAGCCGAAGGCCCGATCCAGATGCCGGCATAGGCGGCAAACGTGCTGGATATTTCCGATTTTCCGCGAACCCCACTTGCCCAGGCGCCGACGCCCTTGGAGCCAATGCCCAATCTCGGTCGCGCCCTGGGCGGGATGGATTTGTGGATCAAGCGCGACGATTGCACCGGCTTCGCGCTCGGCGGCAACAAAGTCCGCAAGCTGGAGTTCCTAATCGCCGATGCACTGGCGCAAGGTGCTTCCGCCATCGTGACCGCCGGCGGCACGCAATCGAACCATGTCCGCCAAACCGTCGCTGCCGCCGCCCGGTTCGGGCTTCGCGCCGCCGCGGTCTTGGAGCGGGTCCGCGATGATGCCCTATACGAGGCCAACGGCAATGCGCTCCTGGACCGGCTGTTCGGCGCCGAGACCAGCTTCGTCGCCAAGGGCACTGATCTTGCGGGCGCGCTGGCAGTCCTTGCCGCAGAGCTTAAATCGGAAGGCGAGACCGTCTACGGCATTCCGGTCGGCGGTTCCAACGCCTTGGGCGCGCTCGGCTACGCGGTGGCCGGAATCGAGCTTGCCCAGCAATGCCGAGACAAGGGTCTCCGCCCCACCGCCATCATTCATGCATCCGGGAGCGGCGGCACCCAAGCCGGGCTCTTGGCCGGCTTGGCGCTGGCCAAATTCGACGTTCCGGTGATCGGCTTCTGCGTCAGCCGCGACGCTAAGGCTCAATCGGCCAAAGTATCGGCACTGCTGACCGAGGTCGCTGGGTTGCTCGACAATCCCACCATCGCTGAAGGCAATCGGGTCCAGTGCGACGGCAATTATGTCGGCCCAGGCTACGGCGTCGCGACGGCCGGGATGGCGGCGGCGGTGCGCCTGACCGCCCGGAGCGAAGGGATATTTCTCGATCCGGTTTATACCGGCAAGGCCATGGCCGGGCTGATCGACTATGCCGAGCGGAAAGAATTCGAAGCCCCAGGCCCGGTGATCTTCCTGCACACCGGCGGCACGCCGGCGCTTTTCGTCTATCCGGAAATCGCCGATCTTGCGGCGGCGGCGCCGTGACATGGGCCCAGGAATGCGGGCGGCCCTGTTCTTAGCGGCCTGTTCGATGGCCGCCTTCACGCCGCGCGTCACTGCCGCCGAAAGACTACTGACGATTGCCGTCGTGGGCGTGCGTGTCGAAGTACCTCAAGTAGCGGGTCCGGCACCGGTCTACTTGACGGTAAAAAATTATGGCGGCGGCGATAAACTCATCGGTGCGCAATCGATATTCGCGGAAAGCGTGGAAATTCACGATTTCGAAAAAATCGATGACGTCGAAACTATGAAGCAAGTTCACGCCGTAGAAATTCCGGATTTGAAAATTGTCAGTTTCCAGCCAGGCGGGCCGCATTTGATGATATTCCGCCTGCAAGAGGAAGCGCTCACGGCTGGAACGGCGACAATCGTTCTAAAATTTCAGAAAGCCGGAGAGATTTAGGTGGAGGCGGCGGTCGTCAATCCAGCGACCCTTGGCCCGGCCCCGAACCAAGAACCGGTTCGCAATCGCTCTGGGCGCGGCCCAAACAACAAAAAGAAAAAATCTAAGAAAAATTAGACCAGAGGAATTCGGTGGTGCTCGATCATATTTCGATCACGGTTTCCGACATTGTCAGAGCGGCGGCATTTTACGACGCGGCATTCGAAGCACTTGGGCATCCTTGCGTGCGCCGGGATGGATCGTCGCTTGGTTACGGTATCCGCAACCGTCCCGGAGACGACGGGCATAGCTACATTTCGATCCGCGCCACCGGAGGCCCGATTGCGGCCGACAACCGGCATTGGTGCTTCCGCGCCGATAGCCGCGCCGCCGTCGACGCCTTTCACGCCGCCGGTATTGCCCATGGCGGCACCGACGATGGGCCGCCGGGACCGCGGCCGCAATATCACGAGGCTTATTACGCGGCGTTCCTGATCGATCCCGACGGCAACCGCATCGAGGCGGCATGCCATCGGCTCCCGGACTGAACCCGCTCGCCGATCAAATCCGGACGAAAGCCTCAGTCGGCCATCAGCGCCGCGACGCCGGGCAATGTCTTGCCTTCGATCCATTCCAGGAACGCGCCGCCGGCTGTCGAAACGTAGGAGAAATCGTCCGCCGCGCCGGCGTTCGAAAGGGCGGCCACCGTGTCACCGCCACCGGCGACCGACAGCAACTGGCCCGCCGTGGTCAGTTCAGCGACCCGCTTGGCGACGGCATTGGTGCCGGCATCGAATGGCTTGATCTCGAAGGCGCCGAGCGGGCCGTTCCAAAGCACCGTCTTGACCTGGGCCAGTTTGGCGTTGAGGGCGGCGATGCTTTTGGGTCCGATGTCGAGGATCATGGCGTCGTCCGGCACCTCTCCGAGACCGACTGCCATGGAAGCCGCGTTCTCGGCGAATTCCTTGGCCACCACGGCGTCGATCGGCAGCACGATGTCACAGCCGCTGGCCTTGGCCGCGTCCATGATGGCGCGCGCGTCATCGGCCATGTCGCGCTCGCAAAGCGACTTGCCGATGCCGACCCCGCCTGCGAATAGAAACGTGTTGGCCATGCCGCCGCCGATCACCATCACGTCGACTTTGGCCACCAGATGGCCAAGCACGTCCATCTTGCTGGAAACCTTGGCCCCGCCGATCACCGCGCAGACCGGATGCTTGGGCGTCTCGAGCGCGCCCGACAACGCGTCGAGTTCGGCCTGCATCAGCCGGCCGGCCGCCGACGGCAATATTTTGGCGATGCCTTCGGTCGAGGCGTGCGCCCGGTGCGCCGCCGAGAAAGCATCGTTGACGTAAATATCGCCGAGTTCGGCCAGACGGGCCGCGAACGCCGGATCGTTGTTTTCCTCCTCGGCGTGAAAACGGACATTCTCCAGGACCGCGAAACCGCCAACCGGCAAGGCGTCGATGACCGACTTGGCGGCGGCGCCGACGCAGTCGTCGGCGAATGCGATGGTGCGGCCAGCGCGTTCGGCAAGACATTCGGCAATGGGACGGAGCGACATTTCCGGGTCCGGCTTACCCTTCGGCCGCCCGAAGTGCGACAAGATCACCACCTTGGCGCCCTTTTTCGAGAGTTCGCCCAAGGTCGCCAACGCCCGATCGATGCGGGTCGAATCGGTGACCCGTCCATCCTTCGTCGGCACGTTGAAATCCACACGCACCAGAACGCGCTTACCCGCGACATCGAGGTCGTCCAAAGTCTTAAAATTCGCCATTGTCTTCCGTCCGTTGTTCGTTTGGGTCAATCCTTGAGGGCGACGGCGACGCCGGCGCCTATCATTACCGTACCGGCACCTCGGTTCAGCATCTTCATCGCCCGTTCCGTGCGAAAAAACCGCCGCGCTTCCGACGCCATGTAGGCGTAGGCGGTCAACACCAGA
>JAQBZY010000075.1 GCA_027620395.1 Pseudomonadota bacterium | reverse complement strand
CCTGAGGAGCGGCGTAGCCGCGTCTCGAAGGATGAAACAATAAGTCATTCTTTATGCAGATTGGTATTAATTCATGAGCGTATGTCATTTGGCCGGGAACGAATCGGGGTCAGTCGCCGGCCTGATAGACCGGCGTGCGCCAATCCGCATGATCGGCGACGGTGCCGGTGACGACGGCGAAATAACGATCCTGTAGCTTCTTGGTGAGCGTGCCGACCCCGCCGTCACCGACCGGCAAACGGTCGATGCTGCGGACCGGGGTGATTTCCCATCCGGTGCCGCAGAAAAAGGCCTCGTCGGCCGCATAGATCTCGCTACGGTCGACGTCGCGCTCGTCGGTCTTGAGGCCGAAGTCGTCAGCCAGCATTTGGATCAACGTTTCGCGGGTGATGCTCTCCAAAATATCATTGCTGGTCGACGGTGTGATCGGTCGGCCGTTCCGGATAATGAAAAAACACATGCCCGGCCCTTCCGACACCTTGCCCCGGGTATTCAGCATCAAGGCCGCGCCATAGCCGTCACGCTTGGCCTGGATGGCGGCTAGGCGGCCGTTGTTGTAGTTGGCATTGGCCTTGACCCGCATCGGCATCGCGTTATCGGGAATCCGCTGCCATGAACTGACCTGGGCTTCGACACCGTCGGTCACATTCTTTGGCAACGGACGCGGCACGGCGGTGATGAAGGTGCAGGTCGGACCGATGGCACCGGACTCGCCCTCGCCATCGACGACGATGGCCGAGCGGATATGGACGGTTTCCCGGAACGCACAGGCGCGCAACAACTCGAGCGTCTGATCGGCCATGGTCTCGGCGTCGATAATCCGCTCGAAGCCCATGACTTTTTGCGAGTACTCAAGCCGTTTCATGTGCTCTCTCAGGCGAAAGACGTACATGTCCTGGCGGTCGTCGTTCCAATAGCCGCGAATGCCCTCGAATACTCCGGCGCCGTACTTCACGGCCGGGCTGAAGGCGTGGATCTTGGCGTCGGCCCAGGGAACGATCTTGCCGTTGGTGCTGATGAAAGGCGCGGGCGCGTCGGCGGTCATGGCGGCGTCTCCAAATTATGTCGAGGCTTGATACGGTTTGGCGGTGGGGGGCGGAGGCGTTTTCCGCCAGGCGATGTATTGTAGGACAAGAACCGGGGCGATCATGGCCAAGCCCGCGATGTCGGAGGCGCCTCCGGGCGCGACCATGAAAAAAGAAGCAAATGTCATCAGGGCCCGTTGCCAGATCGGCATTGGCCGCAGTAGATAGCCGGTCAAAGCGGCACCCAAGCAGACAATTCCGATGGCGCAAGTCGAGGCGGCGAAGAAAAATTCGTTCCAGGTGAAGCCGTCGACGACCAGCAACAACGACGGGGCATAGACGAAGACCAGTGGCACCAGCGCCTTGGCATTGCCGAGCCGGAATGCGGTCATGCCGGTCTTGAAGGGATTGGAGCCGGCGATGCCGGCGGCGGCGTAAGCCGATGTGCAGACCGGTGGCGTAATGTCGGCCAGCACGCCATAGAACAAAACGAAGAAATGCGCCGCGATGACCGGCACGCCAAGCTGGGTCAGGGCCGGCGCGGCAATGGTCGCGGTGATGATGTAAAGCGCCGTGGTCGGGATGCCGGCGCTCAATATGATGCAACAAAGGGCGATGAAGATCAGCGAAAAGAAAAGCGTCAAGGCCTGCAGCGTGAAAATCTCGAACGGAATGTACGACAGTAGGTCGAACAGCATCTCGGCGGTGCCGAGGGCGGCGCCGTTGACCATGAACGAGATGCGGAACGGGGCGCCGGTGATGGTGACGACGCCGACGATGATGCCGACGGCGGCTGCGGCGGCGCCGACCGCGAGCGCATATTTGGAGCCAAGGGCGAAAGCCTCGAACAGGGCCGGTACGGTCAGGCGGCGCTTGGGATTAAGGAAGCCGACGATGATGCACGACGTGATCCCCCAGAACGCCGCCATGTAGGGGGTGTAGCCTTGAACGATGATCGATATCAAAACGATCAGCGGGATAAGGTTAGGCCAACCGTCCTTGAGGACCTGGCGGAGTTGCGGCAATTCCTCCTTCGACAATCCGCGCAGCCCGAGTCGTTTTGCTTCCAGGTGCACGATCGTCAAAACACCCAGATAATGCATCAGTGCCGGGACGATGGCCGCCAGCATGATGGTGGTGTAGCTGACTTCCAGGAATTCCATCATCACGAAGGCTGCCGCCCCCATGATCGGTGGCGTGATCTGCCCGCCGGTGCTGGCGGCGGCCTCGACCGCGCCGGCGAAGTGCGCCGGGTAGCCAATCCGCTTCATGGTCGGAATGGTCAAGGCGCCGGTGGTCACGGTGTTGGCGATGGACGATCCGGAAATGGTGCCGAACATGGCCGACGACAGAACCGCTACTTTAGCCGGTCCACCGGAATAACGGCCGGCAACGCACTGCGCCAGATCGATGAAGAACTGACCCAGCCCCATGCGCTGGGCGATGGTCCCGAACAGCACAAAATGAAAGACGAAAGTCGAGACGACCTTGACCGGGATGCCGAATATGCCCTCGGTCGTCAGATAGACATGGTTGACGAAATCGGACCAGCGGTTGCCAGGGTGGGCCAATACGCCAGGCGCGATTCGGCCATAGATGGCATATACAATAAAGATGATGACGATAATCGGCAGGACCGGCCCCATGGCGCGCCGCGTTGCTTCCAAGATGAAAACGATCATCAGGGTGCCGGCTAGGATGTCTGTCTGGTTCGGATTGCCGATACGGAAGTTCAACTCCGCATAATCCCATGGAATGTACATGCAAAGGAACACGGTGGCGCCGGCCAGCGCCCAATCATAAAGCGGAATGCCGCCCGGTTTGAGCCAGCTGTTTTTAGGCACCACATCATTCGATTTCTTGGTGATGCCGAAAACCAGAAAAACTAGTCCGAGCACGAAGGAGAGGTGAATGCTTTTGTGCCAATGCTCGGCGAGAATGCCGAAGCCGGCGGTATAGTAGTGGTAGAGCGAAAGGACAATCAGAAGCCCGGTGACGATCCAACCGGCCGGCGGAACTGAGCTGCGGAAATGCATCTCCGGATCGTATTCGCGCTCCAGGCGCGCCGCCTTCTCCAGATCAAGCTCAGCCATCACATGACTCCGCCCGGGCCGGCTTTGGGCCGGTGGTATATTGAGGGGTCAGTTTCCGCGGCGACACATCTGGCCGCCGCGGGATCCTGAGGAACGGGATTACTTGGTTGCCGGGATTTTCATACCGGCTTCCTTGTAGAAACGCGCGGCGCCCGGATGGAGCGGAATACCAACGCCGTCGAGCGCGGTTTCTAGCGTCACCGATTTGCCCTTGGCATGGCCTTTGTCGAACAAGTTGCGGCTGCTCTTGTTCCACATCGCCTTGGTGATGCCGTAGACCAGCTGCTCGTCGGTCTTGGCGCTGACCAGCAACTGGGCGATCACGGTCACCGTTTCGGTGTTGGTGGTGATCTTTTCATAAGTGCCGGCCGGGATCACGCCATGCGCGTAGAATGGCGCCTTGCTGATGACGGCGTCACGCTCGGCCTTGCTCAGCGGGACCAACTGCGCACCGATGGTCGACGCCAGTTCGGAAATTGCCGCTTGCGGGTAACCGGTAACGGTCAGCATCGCGTCGAGTTGGCCGTCGCGTATCCGCTCGATCGACTGCTGACTGTTCAAGTATTCGGCCTTGTAGTCGACATTTTCCTTTAAGCCGTTTGCTTCCAGCAATAGCACCGCGCCGACCTTGGCGCCGGACGCTTGCAATCCGATGCCGAGGCGCTTTCCGCGCAGGTCCTTGACGGCCTTGAATTTGGAATCGCCTCGGACGACAACATGGACGTGCTCGGGAAACAGCGACGCCAGCACGCGCAGGTCCTTCATCGCCGGCTTGCCCGCGAAAAGGCCGGTGCCGGTATAGGCCCAATAGGCTACGTCGGATTGCGAAAACCCGGACTCGACGGTGCCGCCGGTGATGGCATTGACATTGGCGACCGAACCATTCGACGATTGGGCGATGGCGACTAGATCGGCAACGCCGCAAGCGCCGCCCTTATCGCAGGGCCGCGAACCAGGCGGGTTGCTGACGGCGGTGGCGATCAGGCCGGCCATCGGATAATAGGTGCCGCCGGCACCGCCGCTGGCGATCCGGAAGAATTTCATGTCCTGGGCGCCGGCGTCTTGGGCGCCTGTGACCAACGCGCCCATTGCCAGGGCGAGAAGTAATTTTTTCGCTTTCATTTTGATCTCTCCTCCAAGGATTCCGGCCCAGGCATTCAGGGTGTAATCCCCATCTTGGCCGGGCCCCCAAGCCAAGACGATATTGCTAGCCCGGATCAATGTAAACGGGGATATCGGGACCGGCGGCGTTGCTGGGACGGGCGGCTCGGCGGGTGCGTGCAATCAGGGGCGAATCGCCGGGGTTTCGATGGCAATGCCCTCGGCTCTGCTGGCGAGATAAAGCTCAAGATCAAGATAATCCGGTGCCCCGAAATCGTACTGAACCGCCCGAACACCGAATAGGCAGGCACGAAATCGCCGGTGCAAGGAGCCGACCGTTTGCCATTCCAGCCGGTAGGTGGGATAGCCGTTGCCGAGCCCATGGCTGATGGTGTCGGCGCGCAATTTTCGGCCGGCATTGTCGACATGACATTGAGCGCAGGAAAGATTGAGTTGCCCACGGCGGCGATAAAAGAAGGCTTTGCCTTGTTCATAAAATGGCGCCGCCGCGCCGTCGATCCGGACGCCGATCGGCAGGCCAAGCGATTGCCGGGCGGCGAAAGCGGCGAGGCCGAGCAGTTCTCCCGATTCGTACGCCAAGGGCGCCGCTTTCTGATTTTTGGTCCGGCATAGATTGATCCGGGTCTCAAGATTGAGCAAATGGCCAGTCGTCGGCTCGACAGCCGGATAACGAAATGCGACGCCCTTCATGCTTTGCTCGGCCGGGCCATGACAAGCCGCGCAGGATTTGCCGGCCGAGCCTTCGGTCCGGCCCCAGAGCTTTGCCCCGGCTTCGACCCAGAGCATGCCCGGATTGGCGCCCTCGTCGGCTTGTTGGGCCCGGATGGCGGTGCTTTGAAAGGTGGTGCCGGAGGGCAGGGGGTCGGCGGAAGCCGACGACGGCGGGAGCGCTAGGATCGGTATCAGGGCCAGCGATTTGACCAAGTCCTTCATCTTGCGACCGTCAACGTCCGCCGTTCGGTGACAATCTTGCCTTGGTCGTCCTCCCAGACGAACACGATCTCGCCGGTTTCGACGGCGACGGCGTGAAAGGCGATGAACGGATTGGCGGCGACGCCCTGGGTGAAATCCATGGCGAAAACCACGTCGCCCGCGTAAGTGACGGAGAAGCGCTTGACGATGCGGCGCGGGATCGGCTTGCCGTACCGGTCGACCCGATAGCCGGTTTCCATCGGATGGCGGAACAAGGTCTTGATGGCGATGATGTCGCCCTTTTTGGCTTCGGTGGGTACCGAGATGCGGGCTGGCGAGATGTCCATGTCATCAGCCTCCGTCGATACAGGCGGCGACGGTAACGACGATGTCCCGCCGGTCTCGCCAGAACGTGCCGTCGCTCATTTCAGCCAGCGCCGTCACTTGCTGCGAGGCGGCGAGGCGGATATTGGTCGAAACCTTGGCGATGCCGGCGCGCGGGCCGAGATGCCAGCTCAGCAGATGCGCGATCGGGTTTTTTTCGGACAGAATGTGGATCGCCCGCACGTGGTCGGCCTTGGTCATCGGACTTTCCACGGCGACGGTGGTGTATACCGATTGACCGTTCTCGGCCAGCGCCGGAATGGTCAAGCGCACCTTGCCGTCCTTGACGGGGGCACCTTTGGTGATGTCCTGAATCGCTTTCTCCAGAAATTCCGGTGTCGCATGGGCGCGGCCGGGCCGGACTGTCAGACTACCCAGGGCGCATGCGGCAATGATGACGTCGCGGCGAGAAAGCATTTCTATTTCCCAAGCGTTCCCAGATAGGCCACGAGGTCCTCGATCTCCTGCGTGTCGAGCACGGGCTTGCCGCGATACTCGGGCGCGACATCGGTGAAGCTGGCAATTCTATAGTAGGAAGGCATCACCGTCTTCGGATTCAACCGGCTTTGATCGACGAGCCGCAAGCGGATTTGCCCTTCCGAGAATCTGGCCGCGACACCGGCCAGACTCGGTCCGATCTCGCCTGGGAACGGCTCGCCGGTTTCCGGAATGGCGTGACAGATCAGGCAATTTCCGCGCCGCCGGTCCAGGGCGATCTGCCGGCCTCGAGCCGGGTCGCCTTTGAGGCCGCCGAGCGCGGCCGGCACCGCGTCATTGACGATAACAAACGGCGAAAGCCCACTCGCGTCCCTAGCTTTGGCGTTTACAAAGGCAAACGCCAAGCTCAGAGCCAAGGCGGTGGCCGCCAGCCTCACGCCTTGCCGAGGTCGTGATGCCTGAGCGGGAAGCTTCTGATCCGCTTGCCGGTGGCGGCGAAGATCGCGTTCAGAACCGCCGGCGCCGCGACCGCTATGGTCGGCTCGCCGACGCCGCCCCAAAATCCGCCGGACGGCATCACCAGGGTTTCGACCTCCGGCATCTCGGCGATCCGCATCACCTCATAAGTATCGAAGTTCTGCTGTTCGATCCGGCCATCCTTGACCGTGCATTCGCCATAGAGCATCGCCGAGAGACCGTAGACGAAGGAGCCCTCGACCTGCGCCTCGATTTGCTGCGGATTGACGGCATGGCCGCTGTCGGTG
>JAQBZY010000074.1 GCA_027620395.1 Pseudomonadota bacterium | reverse complement strand
GGGCTCAGACGCAATGCCGGTCCGGTTGGCGGCGGCGGCCCGCCGACCGTTTCCGACCACACCCGGTCGATCGGCAGGGTTTCGAAATTCGGATGCCTGGCGAGAAATTCGCCCAATTGCTGCTCGTTTTCTTCTTGGAGTAAGGAGCAAGTGGCATAAATCAGACGGCCGCCAGGGGTCACCAGTGCCGCCGCGTCGTCGGCGATGCGGGCCTGGATTTCACGGATGCCATGCAGATCCTCGGGCGTGAACCGCCAGCGCTGATCGGGGTCTCGCCGCCAGCTTCCGGTGCCAGTACACGGCACATCGGCGAGAACACGATCGAACCGGCCGGCCATTTTCGCGATCCAAGGATCGTCCCTGGCGGCGACGATGCGGGTTTCCAGCCTATCGATGCCGGCCCGCCTAAGCCTCGGCGCCATCCGTTTCAATCGATAGTCGGAAACGTCGCAGGCGACCAACCGGCCGGCAGGTTTTCCGCCGCTAGCCATCAATGCGGCAAGGGCCAAGGTCTTGCCGCCGGCGCCGGCGCAGAAATCGGCCACCGCCATGCCTGGCTGGGCGCCGGTCAAAAGCGCGATCAATTGCGAACCTTCGTCCTGCACCTCGACCAGTCCGTCCTTATAGGCGCGGGTTCCGCCCAATCTGACTTTGCCTTCGACCCGGATGCCGATCGGTGACAATGGCGTCGGCTCGGCCGTCACGTAATCGGCGGCGAGCGCCGCCAACGCCTCCTCTGGCGCCGCTTTCAGGGTATTGACCCGGAGATCGAGCGGCGCCGGTTGATTGAGCGCCGACATCTCGGTTTCCAATCTCGATCCCCATAGGGCCCGGAACGAGCGATCCATCCAGCCGGGGTATTCGAGACGAACCGAGTCGGGCATGTCGCGATGCACCAACGGCCGGCCATAAAGGGCATCGATCAGGACCCGCTCGCGCTCGGTCAAGGAATCCGGGCAATGCCTGGCACCGCTGAAAGCGGCGGCGAGCGCATCGGGGGCCATTCGGCCATCCAGGATTAAATCAGCGATCACCCTGGTGCGGGGATCAGGCGCCGTCGCCCCATCGGCCCGCTCGATCCACCAGTCGATCTTGGCCCGGCGGCGCGTGACGCCATAGACACGCTCAATGATATCGCGCCGGTCACCCGAACCAGCGTAACGGCGGGCCCGAAAATAATCGTCGATGATTTGATCGGCCGGCGTCCCGCCGCCCGCCATTGAGTCCAGAAGTTCGATCGCCGCCAGGGCCCGGGCGCCCGGTGTCACTGGGTCGGCCCTTACCCGTCGGCGCGGTAGTTCGGCGCCTCGCGGGTAATCGTGATGTCGTGGACGTGGCTTTCGCGAAGGCCGGCGTTGGTGATGCGGCGGAACTCTCCGTTCTTGCGAAGATCGGCGAGGGTCCGGCTACCGGTGTAGCCCATCGCGGCGCGCAAGCCCCCGACCAGTTGATGAATGACGGTGCCGATCGACCCCTTGTAGGGTACCCGGCCCTCGACCCCTTCCGGCACCAGCTTGAGGTTGTCCGAGACCTCGGCCTGGAAATACCGGTCGGCCGAGCCGCGGGCCATGGCGCCCAGCGACCCCATGCCCCGGTAAGCCTTGTATGAGCGGCCCTGGTACAGCAGTACCTCGCCCGGACTTTCGTCGGTGCCGGCGAACAGCGATCCGATCATGACGCATTCGGCGCCCGCCGCGATCGCCTTGGCGATGTCGCCGGAATATTTGATGCCGCCGTCGGCGATGAACGGAATGTCGGCTTTGCGGCAGATTTCGGCGACGCTCATGATGGCCGTGAACTGCGGCATGCCGACACCGGCGACCATGCGGGTCGTGCAAATGGTGCCAGGCCCGATGCCGACTTTCACGCAATCGGCGCCGGCGTCGATCAAAGCCTTGGCGCCATCGGCGGTGGCGACATTGCCGGCAACCACCTGGGCGTAGTTGGAAATCTGCTTGATCGCCTCGACCGCTTTGAGAACGCCCGACGAATGTCCATGCGCGGTATCGACGACAACGACATCGCAACCAGCTTCAAGAAGTGCCGTGGCCCGCTCGAGGCCGGCATCTCCGACACCGACGGCGGCAGCGGCGCGGAGCCGCCCACGTTCGTCCTTGCAGGCGTTGGGGAAGCGCTCTTCCTTCTCCATGTCCTTAACCGTGATCAGGCCGACGCAGCGGCGATCATTGTCGACGACCAATAGCCGCTCGATCCGATGTTGGTGCAACAACCGCCGGGCCTCGGCCCGCTCGACCCCGGCCGCAACCGTGATCAACGGCTTACCGGGTTCGTCCTTGGTCATCAGTTCGCTGACCGGTTGCTTCGGATTGTCGGCGAAGCGGATGTCGCGATTGGTCAGGATGCCCAACAATTTGCCCGAGCCGCGCTCGATCACTGGCATGCCCGAGAAACCGGTCTCGGCCTTGATCCGAAGCGCGTCGGCCAATGTCTGATCGGCGTGGATGGTGATCGGGTCGGCGACCATGCCGGATTCGTACTTTTTGACCCGGCGGACTTCCAGGGCCTGTTCCTCGACCGTCATATTCTTGTGGATGACACCGATGCCGCCGGATTGCGCCATGGCAATCGCCAAGCTGTGCTCGGTGACAGTGTCCATGGCCGCCGAGATCAGCGGAATATTCAAGGCAATGGCGCGGGTCAACCGGGTCTGGGTGTCGGTCTCGGCCGGCAGCACACTCGACGCCTTCGGGACCAGAAGGACATCGTCGAATGTGAGAGCTTCTTCGATTTTAAGGGGCGCCATGCCGCCTCCGGTGACCGTTGTGGCGATGGCGCGCCATCATACAGAAGCGCCGGGCTTTGCCAAGCGCCAGCTCCAGGGTCCAAGTCGGCCCGGAAATGCCTAACTTTCCGGGCGAAAATCCATCGCCACGACGTAGATCTCCGCCGAATCGCTCCGGCTGGCCGGCGGCTTGGCGTGCCGGACCTGACGGAACCGCATTTTGAGCATCGATAAAACTTCGTTCTCGGAGCCGCCCCTGAGTACCTTGCCGACGAAGGTGCCGCCCGGCGCCAAGACTTCTTCCGCGAACACCGCCGCCGCTTCCAGCAGCGCCATGATCCGAAGATGGTCGGTGCCCGTGTGTCCGGTCGCCGGCGCCGCCATGTCGCTCAGCACCACGTCGGCGGAGCCCCCCAGCAACGCCCGCAATTTGCCGGGAACATCGGGATCGAGAAAGTCACCCAGCATGATCTCGGCCCCGGTGATCGCTTCCATGTCGGCAATGTCGATGCCGATCACTCGGCCCTTTGGGCCGACCCGCTCGAGCGCGATTTGGGTCCAGCCGCCGGGCGCGGCACCAAGATCGACAATCCGGCCACCGGTTTTGAGGAAATGAAATCGATCGTCGAGTTCGGCCAGCTTGAACGCGGCGCGCGACCGATATCCTCGCCGCTTCGCTTCCTGCACGTAGGGATCGTTCAGTTGCCGCTGCAACCATATCTGTGACGAGGTCGTGCGTCCACGCGCCGTCTTGACCCGGGTCGTGAGGCTGCGGCTGCCTCGGCCCGCGGCCTTCTGGCGGCCGCGGCCGCCGCCCTTGCCGGCGCCGCTCGATTTTGCCATCAGCCGGCGCCCAGCCTTTGCGCGGACGTCGGCCACTCGATCGGAAGGCTGACACCGGCGACACCGTCGGCGGCCATCAACCCGAACAGAATGCCTTCGCGAATGCCCCGGTCGGCGATACCGAGCCGGCCAACCGGCCAGCGTTCGCAAACGGCGCGAAGAATGGCCAAGCCCATCAGCATCAGATCGCCGCGACCGCGGCCCAAGCACGGGTGCGCGATCCTCGACCCGCAATCCATTTCCGCCAGCCGAGCACTGATCTGACGGATGCTGTCGAAGCCGATTTGCAAGCCGTCGACGCGGGTCCGGTTGTAGCGCGGCAAATCGAGATAGATGGCGCCGAGCGTGGTCACCGTTCCCGAGGTGCCGATCATCCGGACATCATTGCCGGCGATATGGCGGGTAATGGCGTTGCGTTCGTCGAACGGCCGGATCGCGGCGTCGACGCGGTTCAGTAATTCCTGAAACCGCTCGGCCGACAGGCACTCGGGTCCGAATTCGTCCCTCAGCGACACCACGCCGAACTGCAACGAGATCATGTCGATCAGTTGCGCCGGCCGATCCGGCGGCGTCGCCACCCAGACCACCTCGGTCGAGCCGCCGCCGATGTCGAACAGCAGGGTATGTCCGAATCCAGAGTGCAGCATGTCGCCGCACCCCGACACGGTCAGCGCCGCCTCCTCGGCGGCATCGATGATATCGAGCTTGAGGCCGGTTTCGGCCAGCACCCGGGCCTGGAAGGCGGCGGCATTCGATGCTTGCCGGCAGGCCTCGGTGGCGACGGCGCGGAGCTGCGTGACGCCGCGCAGGGCGAGCTTGGCGCTGCATTCCCGGAGCGCCCCGATAGTCCTGCTTTGTGCCTGATCGTGCAGAACGCCGGTCTCGGACAACCGGTCACCCAGCCGAACAACCTTCGAATAGCCATCGACGACGGCGAACGACTTGCCATCCGGAACCGCAATCAACAGCCGGCAACTATTGGTGCCAAGATCAATCGCGCCATAGGCAGGACCGGCCATGGCCTGGGAATTCGCCTGCCGACGCTGGCGATAAGGGGTACGCGGCCCATTGCGGGTCACGGGGCGGGTCACGGCTGCCTCCCTGGCCCGGACGCGGGATGCCGCCGGGCCTTTTGAATGTTGCTTATCGGGATATTTATTTCCCGTTCGCAACAAGCCTAGCGGGCGGTAACGGGAATAGAAAGGGGATTGGATGTTCGCCCGCCGCCGGCTCAGGCGGCTTGCAACCGTGGCCGCATCCGCCCGATCAACAGCCAAATGGCAATCGCCATGTTGAGCAAATTGAACGCGATACCGTTCAGGAACGCAGCTTGATATGAACCGGTCAGATCGTAAATCTCTCCCGACATCCAACCGCCGATGGCCATACCGACGACGGTCGCCATCAGGACCAGACTGACCCGCGATCCGGCTTCGCGGGCCGGGAAATATTCTCGGACAATCAACGCGTAGCTCGGCACGATGCCGCCTTGCGCCAATCCGAACAGACCCGACACGACGTAAAGCGACGTCAAACCGTCGAACGGAATGTAGAACAACAACGCCAAGCATTGCAGCACCGATCCCGTGATCAGCGTGCCGACGCCGCCGATGCGGTCGGCGAGAAACCCGGACGCTAGGCGGCTGACGACGCCAAGACCCAACATCAACGACAGCATTTCGGCGCCCCTGGCGACGCCATAGCCCAAATCGCCGCAATAGGCGACGATATGGACCTGCGGCATCGACATGGCGATGCAACACGCCAAGCCGGCAACGACGAGGATCATCTGCAGGGCCGCCGGCGAAACGTCGGTCTGGATGATGCCGGCGGCGCCCTGCGATCCCCTCGTCGCCGGGCTGGTATCCGGACGGCGGCGGAGCAGCATCGCCATCGGCAACATCGTCACGACGCAGAAGACGCCGATGCCCATGTACGCATCGCGCCAGCCGTGCGCCGCGATGGCCCGCTCCAAGATCGGCGGCCAGATGGTGCCGGCAAGATAATTGCCGCTCGCCGCCACCGCGACGGCGATGCCGCGGCGGCGCATGAACCACAGCGAGATGTCGGCGACCAGGGGCCCGAAGGTCGAGGACGCGCCGAACATGCCGATCAAGACCGCCTGCGCCAAAATGAATTGCGTCATCGACTGCGCGTGCGCGGCGGCAATGTAGCCGAGCCCTAACATCGCGCCGGCGATGCTGACCGGCACGGCGATGCCGAAGCGGTCGGCGAGGCGGCCCATCAGGATGCCGCCGGCGGCGAAGCCGATCATGGTCGCGGTGTAGGACAGCGAGGCGCCGCTCCGATCGACGCCGAACTCGGCCTGGATTGCCGGTAGGGAGACCACCACCGACCAGAGTCCAACGCCGCCGATGGTGGACAACACCAGCGAATAGAACAGCCGCCGCCAGGCGTAGGGGCCGTCGGTCTCGTCGAACGGGGTCGCGGGCGGATTGTCGGCGGCCATGGCGGGCGTGGGTCCGGTCCGGTTGCGGGCTAACCCTGTACGCCGGTTCCGGCGCCGAAGTCAAAGCGATCAATGTGCGGCGACAATCATGGGTGGCGTTCGGGGGACGCGTTAGGGGGACAGCCACCTAATTAAATCCAGTAATTCAATGACGCGGAAATCGGTGGCTGTCCCTGTAATTCCTGCTGTAATTCCTGTGTCCCTGTAATTCCTGCGGGCGTGCCGCGGATCAGAAGATGAGTGCCTTGTCTGCCTCGGCGGTACGTTCCGCGTTAAGTGCTGGTCTATTTAGGACGCACCGTCAAAAGTTTGATGATGTCTTTGTAGAGGAACTTAATGTCCACCAAATCCAATCCGGCGGCGTCGAGATATTGCTCGGTGTTGCGGTCGAACGCGGCGCCGTAGGCAAATAGCACCCAAGGCGCCCAAAGTTTCATGATGAAGCGCCGCAAAGGATTTTCCGAAATGGCGTATTCCAAAATGCGAATGGTGCCATCCGAGCGGCAAACCCGACGAAGTTCTTCAAGGGCGGGCTGCTGGTGCTCAGCGCTGAGAACGCAAAACAGGAATGTCGAGATGATGCAGTCAAAAGTATCATCGGCAAAATCCATCTTCATTACATTCATCTCGCGCAGATCGACCGCTAAGCCAAGCTTATCCCTGCGCCGCCGGGCGCGGTCCAGCATGGCTGGGCTGAGATCGATGCCGGTAACCTTTGAA
>JAQBZY010000073.1 GCA_027620395.1 Pseudomonadota bacterium | reverse complement strand
CGTTGATTGCCTTGCTTTCGAGAAACAGCGCGTTGATTTTCTTCTCGATCACGGCGTCGTCGACGAACCCCTCGGCGGAGCCTTTCTTGCTTTCCTTGGCCAGATCGGCATCGAGCAGAACCTCGTTGTAGACTTTTTTGACACCGGCTTCCTTGCCGGCAACCGTGCCGGCGCCTTTCTTGATCGCCGCTGTCGATACCGAGCCACTCAGCATCACGTCCTGTTCGTAGACGTCGACGCCGATCAAGGCGCCCTCCTTGCCGAGTTTGTCGGAAAGCGCGGCGACGATCGCGGCCTTGAGCTTGAGATCGGTCGCGATGTCGCCGGACGATCGGTCTTCGGCCGCCGCTTCGATGGCGTTGAGGATTCCTGAAAGGGGATTGAATTGCGCCGACGCTGGTGTCGTAACAGCGAGCACGGCCACGAGCGCCAAGATGCCATGCCCAATCATCTTATTGATATGTTTGATGTCCGATTCCTCCAATATTAGGGGTTTGCATAGATAAGCGCGAAACCATCGAGACTTGACACACTGACTGCCTCTCCGCTCACAGACGACATACCTTACCTAAGGTTTGGAATGTCGGCCTTTGACCCTTAGCAGACCTACCGGCGGCCCAAGCCGGCGGCCCGAAGCGTAACTTCGTCGACACCGCGACCCGAGCAGCAGGACGCTAGGACACCGTCTATAGCGACAGCCGGCACCGATAGTACGCCCAATTCCTTGGCGCGGCCTATGGTTTCCGCGTCCTTCATATCTCGGATAATCACTTCGCACGACGAGCATGCGACATTCTGAACCATCTCAATGGTGTCCTCGCAAAGATCACAGCCAGCGCTGAACACTTCAATCTTTCGCTTTTCAGTCATCGTATATTCCTTTCGTGGTCCAAGTCTATGCGCGGAAGTCTTCGTTTTAGGTGCACACGCCACATGTAGCATCGGGCGCCGTGCCATCACCCCGGCTTTCTGGCCAGGTATTCCAAACGGAAGCGACGAACAGGAGACCCAATCCCGCCCACATCGCTCGGTCACTGTCGTAACTGAATTTTCCGATGAGCACGGCGAGGGCCGCGAACGCACCAAGCAGAAACGGCCCGTACCCATGGCGCCGCGAGGCCCGATAGGCGAGCGCTAAGACGGATACGGATAGAAACGCACCGGTCAGGGGCAATAAGTAGGGGGTGTAGTTGACGAACCCGACCCCGAGGCCGCTCAACAAACCTGCGTATGCCGGCCAGCAGGCCGGGCACGTCAGCTTCGGAAGCGCCGCTAGGCCGACGGACGGGAGCAGAGCGGCATGCGAGCGAACGCTCGATATGCGGTCAGCCGGCGCAGATTTCGATACGTCTTTTCCCTCCGTTAATGCGGCAACAATCATCTCCAGAGGGGGGACGCCGTTAGCTTTGCCGTCGAGCGCATAGATGCGGCAACAGTTTTTCACTTCTTCACGCGGTGCCCCTGAGATATCTCGTCCATCGACCAGGACGGTGGGGGACCCGAGGTCGCGCACATACTCGGGCGCATGTGGATCCGAAACTTCCCATTCGGTCCATCTTGGCATCAGACTCGCGGCTCTGAAGCCCTCGATCAGCCGTCGCCTGGCGTCGCGGACGAACGGACAGGTTTGCTCATAGACGAACTCCACGTTAGGCATGTCAGGTCTCATCGTCTCGTTCCAAGGCATCGAAGATAGGGCATTCGCTCACCGGCCCCTCGCTCGGGCATGCGTCCGTCCACGTGGCTAGGACGTCCCGCATCCGTGTCAGCACCACGATCTTATCGTCAATTTCGCCGAGCTTGGTCCGGGCACGGTCACGAACGTCGCCACATGACGCGCCCGAATCGGCTTGCAACGACAACAAGTCGCCAATATCTCGCAAGGTGAACCCCACGTCTTGGGCGCGCTTGATGAACCTTACCCGCCGTACCGCGTCCGCCGAGTATTTGCGGTAGCCATTGGCGTCCCGGTCGGGCGCGGCGATCAGTCCCTGCTGCTCGTAGTACCTCATCGCCTCAACACTCACGCCACCCTCTCGGGCAGCCTTTCCGATATTCAACACGGACATGTCCTCCAAACGATTTCAGGAGAGCCTACACCCTGAAGTGCACTTTAAGGTCAAGGCCGTTCGGCGGATTTCGAGATGGGCAATCCACTGTGAGAAATGTTTGATGAGCGCTCACTAGCGAACAGCCATTTTTGGCTAGAAGCAGACGGAGCGGATACTTCATGAGGTTGTCCGCATTCGAGCCTCGATGGACTGACCCCGAAGGAATGCGCAACCCGGTCAACAGACGACCAAAATCCGAACAGAACTAACGTATAAACGGGGATAAACAGGGGTTCACGTCAGCTATAAATCCATTTTGGGGTCTGCTTTTTCAGTTCCAACTTGGCGATGCTGGTCCGGTGCACTTCGTCGGGGCCATCGGCGAGCCGCAAGCTTCTGGTCTTGGCCCAGGCATATGCAAGCCCGAAGTCGTCCGAGACGCCGCCGCCGCCATGCACCTGGATCGCCCGGTCGATGACATCGCAGGCCATGCCGGGCGCGATCACCTTGATCATGGCGATCTCGGCCCGGGCCGCTTTGTTGCCGACGGTATCCATCATGTGGGCCGCCTTGAGGGTCAGTAGCCTGGCCTGTTCGATCTCGATCCGGGACCGGGCGATGGCGTCCAGGACCATACCCTGTTCGGCCAGCGGCTTGCCGAAAGCGACCCGGGATTTGGCACGGGCGCACATCGCCTCCAAGGACCGCTCGGCGACACCGATCAGACGCATGCAATGATGAATGCGGCCGGGCCCCAGGCGGCCTTGCGCGATCTCGAACCCCCTGCCCTCGCCCAAGAGCATGTTCGAGGCCGGCACCCGGACATTGTAGAACACCACCTCGAAATGGCCATGCGGTGCGTGATCGTAACCGAACACGCTGAGCGGCCGGATCAAATTGACCCCAGGCGTGGCCCGCGGCACCAAGATCATCGATTGCTGCCGATGCTTTTCGGCATTGGGGTCGGTCTTGCCCATGAAGATCAGAATTTCGCAACGGTGATCGCCGGCGCCAGATATCCACCACTTGCGGCCATTCAAGATGTAGTCGTCACCGTCCCTGACGATGCTGGATTGAATGTTGGTCGCGTCCGACGATGCGACATCGGGCTCAGTCATGGCGAAGGCGGAGCGGATCTCGCCGGCCAGCAGTGGCTTTAGCCAGCGCTCCTTTTGCGCCTCGCTGCCATAGCGGACCAGCGTTTCCATGTTGCCGGTGTCGGGCGCGGCGCAGTTGAAGGCCTCGGGCCCGATCGGCGAGCGGCCCATGATCTCACAGAGCGGCGCGTATTCGAGATTGCTGAGCCCGGCGCCATATTCGGCTTCCGGCAAGAACAGATTCCAGAGCCCTTGGCGGCGCGCCTCGGCCTTCAGCATTTCCATGACCGGCGGTGTCTGCCAGCGGTCGCCGGCCTCCAATTGCTCGACGTACGTCCGCTCGTTCGGATAGACATGCTGATCCATGAACGTCAGCAATTGAACGCGGAGTTTCTCGACCCGTTCGGAAAAACTGAAGTCCATTCCCGCTCCCCGCTTCGGCGCCGGCAGAGCCATCTTCGGCCAATGCAGGGCGCCTAGACAATGCCCAAAGTCCTGACCATACTCCAATTACGCTCCTCAAAAGCAAGCTCCATAACCGGCGGGTATCCATGAGCGCAGGCGTCAACTTCGAAATCCGCTCCGGGGTGGCCCTCGTATGCATCGACAACCCGCCGGTCAATGCCTTGGGCGCCGCCATTCGCCAGGGAATCCTCGACGCCATCGACCGCGCCGACGCTGACGCCGGGATCAAAGCCGTCGTCCTCTGCGGGCGCGGCCGTTGTTTCTCGGGCGGCGCCGACATCACGGAATTCGGCAAACCACGCAAGCAGCCGTTCCTCTCGGAACTCATCACTCGGATCGAGTCCGCCAAAAAGCCTATCATCGCCGCCATCCACGGCACCGCCGTTGGCGGCGGCTGCGAGATATCTCTCGGCTGCCACTACCGGGGCGGCGACCGCACCGCCCAATATGGCCTTCCGGAAATCAAACTGGGGCTTTTGCCAGGCGCTGGCGGCACTCAGCGGTTGCCGCGCCTGATCGGCGTCGAGGCCGCGCTTGGCGTCATTCTCAGCGGTGATTACGTCGACGCCACCAGCGCGCTCAGCCAGGGGTTCCTAGACGAGATCGTCGATGGCGATCTGGTCGAGGGCGCGCTCGCCTTCGCCGCCCGGATCGTGGCGGAAGGTGCTGCGCCGCGCCGGACCCGGGATATCGAAATCGACCCGGCCGACACCAAAAGCATTTTCGCCGACGCCCGCGCCAAGACCGCCAAGCGCTGGCGCGGCCTGATCGCGCCGGAGCGTTGTATCGACACCGTTGCGGCCTCCTTGACGGCACCACTCGCCGACGGCCTGGCGCTGGAGCGCAAGAATTTCGACGAGTTGGTGCAGTCGGTGCAATCGAAGGCACAACGGCATCTTTTCTTCGCCGAACGTCAGGCGCACCGGGTTCCCGGTGTCGCCAAGGAAACACCGACGATCCCGATCCGGAAGGCCGCCGTCATCGGCTGCGGCACCATGGGCCGCGGCATTGCTATCAACTTCGCCAATGCCGGCATACCGGTAACCGTCTTGGAACAAGACAAGGCGGCGCTGGAAAAGGGATTGAACGCAACCCGGGAAACCTACGCCGGCAGCGTCAAGCGCGGCAGCCTCGCCGCCGCCGACATGGAAGCCCGGCTCGCCCTGATCACTGGCACGACCGAATACGGCGCCCTTGCCGACGCCGATATCGTCATCGAAGCGGTGTTCGAGGACATGACGGTCAAGAAACAGGTCTTTGCCGCCCTCGACCGGGTCTGTAAACCCGGTGCCATTCTCGCCACCAATACGTCCTCGTTGGATATCGACGAAATCGCCACCGCAACCAAGCGGCCGGAGAGCGTCGTCGGCACACATTTTTTCAGTCCGGCCAACGTCATGCGGTTGATGGAAAATGTCAGGGGCGCCAAGACCTCGCCGGAAGTCCTGGCCACCGTCATGCAACTGTCCAAGACTATTGGCAAAGTCGGCGTCGTGGTCGGCGTCTGCGACGGCTTCGTCGGCAACCGGATGCTCTATGCCTATCGCTCGCAAGCGGAATTCCTGCTCGAAGAAGGCGCGCTGCCGTGGCAGGTCGACAAAGTGATCTACGAATTCGGTTTTCCCATGGGCCCGTTCGCCATGGGCGATCTGGCCGGGCTCGATGTCGGCTACATGGTCCGCCAACACCGCCGCAAGACCAAGCCCACCAATGATCGGTACTCGTCGCTGATCGCCGACCGGATTGTCGAGAGAGGCCGGCACGGCCAAAAGACCGGCAAGGGTTGGTATCTCTATCCGGACGGCGGCCGCACCCCGGTCCCGGACCCGGAGATCGAAAAGCTGATCCAAGGCATTTCCGACGAAATGGGCATCCGGCGGCGCCCGATCGGTGATCAGGAAATCCTCGAACGCTGCATGTACACCCTCATCAACGAAGGCGCCAAGATTCTGGGCGAGGGAATCGCGGCTAGACCCGGCGACATCGATCTCGTCTGGGTGCACGGCTACGGCTATCCGATTGGCCGCGGTGGCCCGATGTTCCATGCCGACACCATTGGCGTCGGCACCGTGTTCGAGGCCATGAAAAAGCTACACGAGCAGCACGGTGAAATGCTGCGGCCGGCACCGTTGTTGGAAGAATTGGCGAAATCCGGCAAGTCGTTCCAGGATTTGTCATCCTAGGCCGGCCGAAAAAATACGGAGAACCATCATGACCGAAGCCGTCATCGTATCGACCGCCAGAACGCCGATCGGCAAGGCGCACCGGGGCGCCTTCAACAAGACGCATGGCGCTGTCCTGACCGCGCACTGCATCGAGCATGCAGTGAAGCGCGCCCAAGTCGATCCGGATGAAGTCGAGGACGTGATCATCGGCTGTGGTTATCCGGAAGGCGCCACCGGCAAAAACGTCGCCCGCCTGGCCGCCATCCGCGCCGGCTTGCCGGTGACGACATCCGGGACCACGGTCAACCGGTTCTGCTCGTCCGGCCTGCAAGCCATCGCCATGGCGGCGCAGCGGGTCATCGTCGACAAGGTGCCGGTGATGGTTGCCGGCGGCGTCGAGTCGGTGAGTTTGGTGCAACCGCACTTGAACCGGCACTGCTTCGAGGAAGACTGGCTGATGCGGCACAAGCCCGAGCTCTGGATGGGGATGATCGACACCGCCGACATCGTTGCCAAGCGCTACAACGTGTCGCGGGACGCGCAGGACGAATACGCGCTTTCCAGCCAGCAGCGCACCGCCGTCGCTCAGCAGGCCGGCCGCTTCGATGATGAAATCGTGCCGATCACAACCATCAAGGAAGTGACCGACAAGGCGACTGGCGAAGTGCGTGACCAAGAAGTGACTGTGGAACGCGACGAGGGCAACCGACCCGGCACCAGCGCCGAGGATTTAGCCAAACTGGCGCCTGTCATGGGTGACGGCAACTTCGTCACCGCCGGCAATGCCAGCCAGCTATCGGATGGCGCGTCGGCCTGCGTCGTCATGGATGCCAAGCTGGCCGAGAAACGCGGCCTCGAGCCCTTGGGTATTTTCAAAGGCTTCACCGTCGCTGGCTGCGAGCCGGACGAAATGGGCATCGGCCCGGTGTTTGCGGTGCCGCGGCTGCTGGAACGCTTCGGCATGAAGATGGACGACATCGATCTGTGGGAATTGAACGAAGCCTTCGCG
>JAQBZY010000072.1 GCA_027620395.1 Pseudomonadota bacterium | reverse complement strand
ACGGCGTCGGCTGTCTTGGCCACGTCGTCCTCGGTGTGAATCGCGGACACGACGCCACCTGGTTTCGCCGACAAATCGACGCCGTTGATCATGACGCCGAGCCGCAGTTTGGTGACCAGATCACCGGCGCTCGCGCGTTTCAATGTTTCGTTCGGTTGCGCGTAAGGATCGAAGGAGGACGGCATGATGGCATCGTTCGCCGGATTGGTGAAAATGAAAAATCCGGAATGGTCGCCGTAACACGCCCAGGGAATCTGTTCTTCTTCGAACACCGCGTTGATCTTCGCGCGGATGGTGGCGGCAGTGGCGCTGGCCTTGGTGCAGACATCGCCCTTGGCGATCAATTCCAGGGTCGCGATGCCGGCGGCCGCCGACATCGGATTGGCGTTGAAGGTGCCCTGATGGGCTATTTTCTCGAAGCCTTTTTGCTTGGCTTTTTCGAAGTCGAGCAGATCAAGAATATCGGCGCGGCCGGTGATCGCGCCGCCGGGCAGTCCGCCCGAGAGAATTTTCGCCAGACTGCACATATCGGGCGTTATGCCGTAATGCGCCTGGGCGCCGCCGGGGGAGACGCGAAATCCGGTGACGACCTCGTCGAAGATCAGAATCACGCCATGGTCGGTGGCGATTTTGCGCAATTCGGCGATGAAGTCGCGGCTCACCGGCACCTGACCGAAGGATGCCCCGGTTGGTTCCACGATGACGGCGGCGATGTCGGCATGGGTTTCGAAAATGCGGCGCGTGGCCTCAATATCGTCGGGCGGCGCCAGCAACACGTTTTCCGCGATGCCGTCGATGACCCCCGGCGTCGGCGTGCCGTCGAAATGATTGGTGACGCCAAACGCGACGTGGTCCTGCCAACCGTGAAAATGGCCTTTGAACCGAACCAACTTTGATTTTCCGGTGAAGGCCCGCGCCAGCCGCAACGCCATCAAATTGGCTTCCGTTCCCGACGAGGTGAACCGTACCCGTTCCGCGCAGGGCACCAATTGTATCACCAATTCGCCCCAGCGCACCTCCAACTCGTGGCAAGCGCCGAAATGCGTGCCCTTGTCCAGTTGCGCATGAACGGCGGCCATCACCGTCGGGTGGTTGTGCCCCAGGATTAACGCCCCGTGGCCGCCGAAATAATCAACATAATCGTTGCCGTCGATATCCCATTTATGGGCGCCCTGGGCGCGGTCGACGTATATGGGGTAGGGGTCTAATTTGCGGGAATCATGCACGATGCCGCTTGGAAAAATCTCCCGCGCCTGCACCGCGCGCTTGGCCGACGACGGCGTTATCTCGCGATAGGCGGCAACGATTTTCGAATTGGTCAAAGTGCCGTCGGGCATGGTTCGATCCTGACACTTGGGTGTTAGACGGGGGGTAATATATCCTAGATGGCGTCCGTGTCGAAGCCAATCCTAAGCGAGCCCAACCGCCGTTGGAAGGGATTTCGCCGTGCGGTCATCCGACGGCCCCGATTTCCTGAAATAGGCATCAAGGCACCGCCAATTCGGCCGAATGGGACGATGAAAACGTGAAAATCCCCGATGTCGTCCGGGGCCATTTTCCTTGCTAGCAATCCGGCTTTTTAATCGCCTTATTGCTGCGGTGCTGGTTTGTTCTTGGTACCGAGCGATTTGTAGCGGTTCAAGTTACCGACGATCTGCTCGATCACCGTCATCTTCTTGCCGACGGTCGGCGTCTGGCGACCGACCGGTTCAATGTCTCTGGCGATGTCCAAGCCGTGCGCCGAGACTTGCTTCACCAATCCATTGTCGTCGAACGCAATGCTGAGGACTTGCCGTTCGCTGACCTTGGGTTCGAAGAAGGCGAGGGTTTCCGTTGTCTCACCGATGTACATCCAAGTTTCTTCGCCGAAGGCGTTAATGCTGGACGGCGAGCCGATCAGGCGTTCAACATCGGCGCGGCTGGAAACGCCGGCCTTGATCTCGGCGATCTTGTCGGCGTCGGGCGTGGCGCCACGGGTGGCGACCCTAGGCGAACAAGCCGACTGGCCCAATGCCAAGGCTATCGCCAGTGTGGTCACGAAAAACCTTGTTCGAAGGGGCATCCGCATCCTAAATCTGCCTCTTGGGGGGCGCCGCGGCCCGCGCGCGGGCGCCGATGCCATCACCGTCGAATGTGCCCCTCTCGGTTGGGGTTGTCAAATTGCCGAAAGTATTGGAAAATCGGACCTTGTTCAATCTCCAGCGCGTGTTCCGCCGCAATCCCGACCTGATCCCGGCCAGGGCGCTTTACGAGGCGACGATCCGAGCCTCGCGTAATCCATATTTTTTCATCACCTGGGGCGTCGAGGATACGCCGGAAGGCCGTTTCGAGATGCTGGCCGTGCACGCTTTCCTGGCGTTGCGCCGCCTCAAGGCGATCCCGGCGGCTAATCTAGCGCAAACCTATTTCGATCTGATGTTCGCCGACATCGACGACAACCTCCGCGAACTCGGAGTCGGCGACATGGCTGTCGGCAGGAAAGTCAAGAAATTGGCCGCTGGCTTCTACGGCCGGTTGGCGGCTTACGAACACAGGGCCTTGAGCAGCCGGCACCGGCGCTCGAGGATGCGCTGGCCAGGAACGCGCTGGCCGGCCCGAAAACAGCGCCGTCGGTCGCCGTCGCCGCCGCCAACTATGTCCGCTGGCAATGGGCGCGCCTAGCTGCGGTACCAGACCAGACGCTCCGCGATGGCGCCATCCATTTTGCCGGCCCAGACGATGCCGGCGTGAATTTTGATCGAGAGCCAACGCCATGACCCAACCGCCCGAATATTCGATCCTGGTTGTCATCGAATCCTTGCCGAAGGACGGACGCCGCTACGACATCCGGCCGAGCACCTTGGAACGGCGCGCCATCGCCGACCGATTGAACATCGATGAGCTCGACCCCTTTTCGGGCTCCCTGACCCTGGTGCCAACACCTGGGCGTGAGTACCAGCTCGAAGGGACCTTGAATGCCGACGTCAGACAAACCTGCGTGGTGACCGGCGATCCGCTCAGCAATCACCTCGAAATGACCGTGTACCGCCGATTCACGACGGCACCGCTCGAGCCGGATGCGGCCGACGACGAGGACGAGGCGACCGACGCCGCCTTGGAACTGCCGGAGCCGCTGGAAACCGACACTCTCGATATCGGCGAGATTGCGGTCGAGGAACTGGCGCTCAGCGTCGATCCCTATCCCAGAACCCCAGGTCTGCCGTACGTCGAAATCAACGTCGATCCGCCCAAAAAACGGGGATCGCCGGCCCAGCCGGAGTCACCGGCAAGCCCGTTCGCGGCCCTTGCAGAGCTCAAAAAGAAAATGGAATCAGATAAATAGGCGGAAAACCCGGTTCCCCTTAAAATTCCAGCATCGGACCTTGCGGGGTCGGTGAATATCGTTTACTTAAGCGCGCCCTCGCGGAGGGGGCAGTTTACGAGGGTTTGCAGCATGGCCGTTCCTAAAAAGAAAACATCGAAATCGAAGCGCAATATGCGCCGTGCCCACGATTCCCTACGCGCCGTCAACGTCGTCGAGTGCTCGAAATGCGGTGAAATGACCCGCCCGCATCACGTCTGCACGGCTTGCGGCCACTACAAGGACCGCGAAGTTGCGGCCGTAAACGATCGCACCTAAGCTTCTTTCAACCGGGTGCGTCGGCCCGTATGATAGCCATTCCCTCGGGGAACACCGCCGAACACTTCGCGGAGGAGCCGTGACGGATCGCATCGTCATATCGATTGACGCCATGGGCGGCGATAACGCGCCGGACATAATTGTCGAGGGCGTCGATGCGCAAGCGCGTCTTGATCCGACATTGCGGTTCCTGCTGTTCGGCGACGAAGTCCGCATCAACGCCTTGCTTGCCAGGCTGCCGGCCGCCAAGGACGCCTCCGAGGTCCGCCATACGCCGGATGTCGTCGGCAGCGGCGAGAAGCCGGGCGTGGCGCTCCGCTCGGGCCGGAATTCGAGCATGCGTCTGGCCATCAACGCGGTCGGCGACGGCGAGGCACACGGCATCGTGTCGGCCGGCAACACCGGGGCGCTGATGGCGATGGCGAAATTCGTCCTCAAGACTCTTCCCGGCATCGATCGTCCAGCCATCGCCACTTATTTTCCGACCATCCGCAATACCTGCGTGATGCTCGATCTCGGTGCCAATGTCGATTGCAACGGCGCCAATTTGGTGCAGTTCGCGGTAATGGGCGAGGTGTACGCCCGCAACGTTCTCGGCCGCGAGAATCCCTCGGTCGGGCTGTTGAACGTCGGTTCAGAGGATCTCAAAGGCAACCAGGCAGTCCGCGACGCCGCCCAAATTTTGCAATCGACCGATCTGCCGATCAAGTTCTACGGCTTCGTCGAAGGTGACGACATCGGCAAGGGCACCGTCGATGTCGTGGTCACCGACGGCTTCACCGGCAATGTCTCGCTGAAAACTACCGAGGGCATGGCCCGGCTGTTCGGTTTTTACCTGCGCGAAGCCCTGACCTCGACTTGGCGGGCGAAAATCGGCGCCTGGCTGGCCAAGCCGGCATTGATGAAGTTCAAGGACAAAGTCGATCCCCGGCGCTACAACGGCGCCATGTTCGTCGGCCTCAACGGTATTTGCGTCAAAAGCCACGGCAGCACCGACGGGCTCGGATTTCAGAACGCCATCGCCGTCGCCGTCAGCCTGATCCGTAACAATTTCAACGAGGGGATCAAGGAAGACTGCGCGAAGCTTTTCGCCCTCGAGCGGGCACGCCAGGAAAGCGCCGTCGAAGCGGTAGCCACGGCAACGTGAGATGAAGAATATTCGCTCGGAAATCGTCGGTTGCGGTTCCTACCTGCCTGAACGAATCGTCAGCAACGAAGAACTCGCGAAACGGATCGACACCACCGACGAATGGATCACCAGCCGCAGCGGCATTCGCCAACGGCATATCGCGGCCGAGGGTGAGTTCACCTCGGATCTAGCCCTCAATGCGGCTCAGAAGGCGGTCCAGCACGCCGACATCGACCCGGCCGAGATCGATCTTTTGATTGTCGCCACGACGACTCCCGACAACACATTTCCGGCGACCGCGACCAAGGTGCAAAGCCGCATCGGCATGGCCAACGGTGCTGCCTTCGACGTTCAGGCCGTGTGCTCGGGGTTCATTTACGGTCTCGCCGTCGCCGACAATTTCATCAAGTGCGGCCAGACCAAGACAGCCCTGGTCATCGGCGCCGAGACGTTCTCGAGAATCCTCGATTGGGAGGACCGGACGACCTGCGTGCTGTTCGGTGATGGCGCCGGTGCGGTCGTGCTCAAGGGACGCGGCGAGGACGATGACGAGCAGCCCGGCGGCAACGGGTCGGGGCACAATATCGGGCGCGGCATTCTGTCGACGCACATTCACTCCGATGGGAACTTATACGGTTTGCTGTACGTCGATGGTGGTCCCTCGACAACGCAGACCGTCGGCCATGTCCGCATGAACGGCAGGGAAGTGTTCCGCCACGCGGTCAATAACTTGGCCGCCGTCGTCGATGAAGCACTCGATGCCAACGGACTGGCGCGTAGCGACATCGATTGGCTGGTGCCGCATCAGGCCAACAAACGGATCATCGACAGCACGGCGAAGAAACTAGACATGCCGGCGGAGCGGGTGGTGCTGACGGTCGAAACGCACGCCAATACCTCGGCGGCATCGATCCCGCTGGCGCTCGATACCGCGGTCAAGGACGGGCGGGTCAAGCGCGGCGATCTGTTGCTTTTGGAAGCGATGGGCGGCGGGCTGACCTGGGGTGCGTCACTGGTTCGTTGGTAGTTTTCCGCTTCTTTTGTTTTATCCCTTTGATATTGACGGTTTTCCTGACCCGCGATAGGCTCTGTCGTTGGTTCGTTCGGCCGTTTAACGGGGAGTGCTCATGACTGGTAAAACTGTGACCCGCGCCGATCTCGGCGAGGCTGTCTATCAGGAAGTCGGACTCTCCCGCAACGAATGCGCGGCGCTTCTGGAATCAGTCCTCGACAATATGGTCGAAGCACTGGTCCGTGGCGAAACCGTGAAGGTTTCTTCGTTCGGCAGTTTCTCGGTCCGCCAGAAGGGCCAACGCATCGGTCGCAATCCGAAGACCGGCGATGAAGTGCCAATTCTGCCACGCAAGGTTTTGGTGTTCCGGCCTTCGCAGGTCTTGAAGAACTCGATCAACGGCAGCTCGGGTGCGCCGTCGGATGTGGCGACGGACGAGTAGCCGCGGCAAATGTCCGACGGATCTGTCCTTGGCGGCGACGCGAATAGAGCCCTGAAGTCGCCCGACGCATTTCGAACCATCAGCGAAGTCGCTACCGATTTGGACCTGCCGCAGCACGTGCTGCGGTTCTGGGAGCAAAAATTTCCGCAATTGAAGCCAATGAAGCGCGGCGGCGGCCGGCGATATTACCGCGCCGACGATGTGCAGCTATTAAAGCGTATCCGGGGGCTTTTGTACGAGGATGGCTATACCATCAAGGGCGTGCAGAAACTGATGCGCCAATGTGGCAGCCTCAGGAATTTCATCGGCGGCGACGCGGCGGAAGAAATCCCGGAAACACCGCTCAGGGCGCCGCGGCCGGTGACGGTTTCATCCGCCGCGTGGCGTGGCGAAATGCAAGCGGTCCTCGACGATCTCAAGGCCCTTCGCGCCGAACTGACCGGCGCCGGCTGACAATCACGGAATACCCGTCCTAGAGCCGCGTTTTTGTTGCCGATGCGAGGGCCCGCGACTATAGTCCGCCGGCATCGGGGAGTAGCTCAGTCTGGTAGAGCACACGGCTGGGGGCCGTGTGGTCGCAGGTTCAAATCCTGTCTCCCCGACCATTCCTCCTGTCTCAGCATGTGCCCATGGCGGATGCCAGACACCGATGCTCTAAT
>JAQBZY010000071.1 GCA_027620395.1 Pseudomonadota bacterium | reverse complement strand
CCCCCGGAGTTTCGGGGAGAGTTAAGAAGAGATCAAATTCCCGGTGGCCAGCCGATGGGGGGAGGAGAACCGGACGGCCGGGGACGGTTGTCTCAATGCTGATAAGACCCCTCGAGGATGGCAAAATCGGGGCCCGATTGCGGCATTTTCAAGGTCATTTTCGGAAAGTTTAAGGGATATTGGGCCGGGGTATGGCGGCAATCCGAGTTTTCCGGCAGCATGCCCCGATGCGATTTGCCTACGCCATGTTCACCGCGCTGATACTGCTTCGTCCACTTGCGGCCGCTGCCGACGAGCCGTTCAACAATTTGGATTTGGTGCGCAATTTCGACATCATCGCGTTCGGTAACGAATACACCGGCCAGCGCTACGATATCGTCAGGAAGTGGCGGGCCCCAGTCCGGCTGGGTATCCAGGGCGGCAAGTATCCGCCTTATCTTGAGACCTATATCGAGGACTTTGCCGCCGATCTGCGCGAACTGACCGGCCACCCGGTCGAACTTTATTATTCCTTCGCCAAACAAAAGGCGAAGACCTTGGCGCCCGACTTCGACAAAAAACTGATCAACGTCATTCTCTATTACTTGCCGGACACGGAAATCCCGGCGGCGCTCAAGAAGTATTGGGGCGGGGACGAGGCGAAGGTGAAATTCATGGTCCAGAATTCCACCTGCTTCGCCAACTATTTCACCAAGAAGGGGGAAATCACCGCCGCCGTCGTGATCTTTCCGTCTCGCCATCCGGAATCCTATATCCGCGCCTGCGTCGTCGAAGAGCTGACGCAAATTCTTGGGTTGCCGAACGATTCAAATGCCGTGAAGCCATCAATTTTCAATGACAATAGCCGATATATGGAATTGACCGAGCACGACAAGTGGCTGATCCGCGCGCTCTATCAGAAGGACATCCTGCCCGGCATGAAGCGGGCCGAGGCGCTCGACAAGGCTAGGACGTTTTTTTCCCGCGCCCGCCCCGAATGACCAGGAAGACTCCGGAAAAAATCACCGCGATGCCGACGGCGTGAAAGGCGAGGAACTGCTCGCCCAAAAACACGACGGCGAGAATGACGCCGAGCGGCGGCATCAGGTGCGATGCCAGGCCGGCCTTGGTGACGCCGGCGATCCGGACCACGTGCGAGTAGAAGAAATAGGCGCCGAGCGTCGGGAAGATGACGATGAAGGCGATGGCCAGCCAGGCGCTTTGGGTCATCGGGATCAATTGGCCGGAGGCCGCTTCCAGGGCCCAGAGCGGTGCGATGGCCAGTGCCGCGACGGCCATCTGGCTTGCCAACACCGTGTTCGACGACATTTCCGGCGGCTTCATTCGGATCAGTGCCGTGTAAAAAGCCCATCCAATAAATCCACCGAGTAAGAACAAATCGCCGATCACGAATTGCAAACCGGCCAGGGCACCGACATCGCCCTGCGTCAATATGACGGCAACGCCGATGGCCGAGATCAGTATGCCGGCGATTTGGATCGGCCGCAGCCTTTCGCGCCACAAGAACCAACCGAGCACCGGCACCAGGGCCGGCACGATGGTCTGGATAATGCTGGCGTTGGTCGCCGTCGAGGTCTTGAGCCCGTTATAAAGAAGGCACGGGAACATCGCCGGCCCAATCAGGCCGGTCAGCACCAGATATCGCCAATGCCGCTTAATCAGGTGCCACTGGCCGATGACGGTTCGGTGTACGCAGATAAAGAAGATCAGCGCCGCCACTGCCCATCGAATTCCGACCAGGGAAAACGTCGGGATGTCGTTGGCGACCAACCGGCCGACCACCGAATGACTGGCCCAGAACAGCGGCGTCAAGACCAGCATGACCAGCGCGAGGGCGTGTTCGCGGGGTGAATATTCCGGGCCGTCCCCCGTCACGGCTTGCCGCCAGCGCCTGTCAGGAAACGCGGACAGCAATGCCGGAAAGGCCCGCCACCGCGCCGATCATGACGTCGCCCTTCGATACCGGTCCGACGCCGGCCGGTGTGCCGGTAAAAATCACATCGCCGGGACGGAGCGTGAACAGCCCGGAAAGGATCGAAATGATCTCCGGAATTTTCCAGATCAGATCGTCAAGATCGCCGGTCTGGCGGATCTCGCCATTGACCTTGAGGGTGACGGCGCCCTTGTCGGGGTGACCGACTTCGCGCACCGGGTGAATGAAGCCGACTGGGGCCGAATTGTCGAAGGATTTTCCGATTTCCCAGGGCCGGCCCATTTTCTTGGCCGTTCCCTGCAAATCGCGTCGGGTCATATCGAGTCCGACGCCGTAGCCCCAGACGTGATCCAGCGCCTTCGCGGCCGAAATGTCGTTGCCGCCCTTGTGCAACACCGCGATCATTTCGATCTCGTGGTGCACGTCCTTGGTCTGCTGCGGGTATTTGAAATCGGCGCCCTTCGGCGACGGCGCGAAAACCAGCGACGTCGGATGCTTTTCGAAAAAGAACGGCGGCTCGCGGTCTGGGTCGTGCCCCATCTCGCGGGCGTGTTCGGCATAGTTCCGGCCAACGCAATAGATGCGGTTGACGGGGAAAAGCTCGTCGGTGCCATGCACCGAAATGGCGGCTTGCGCCGGTGGGGTGATAACGAATGCCATGGCGATGAAAACCTGTTTGGAAGGGTCAGCGAAGGCGGCAACATTCCCACGCTGGGCCGCCAATCGCAACACCCACCTCAAGACTTGCCGGGTCGTGAACGATCCTGGAAAGTGACAATCCCAGCGACAAGGATCGCCACGCCCAGATGTCACGCCGTCTTACGTTTCGTCACGAAAGCTGGCCATTGGCTAGGCCCTTCAGTATCTCCCGGGGCGTTAAGACCACGGCCAAGGTCGTGGTGGTCGAAATCACCGATGGTGCGGTTGTCGGACGGGGCGAGTGTGTTCCCTATCCGCGTTACCGGGAAAACATTTCTGGCGTGATGGCCGAGATCGAGGGCCTAACCGCCCAGATCGAAGCCGGCATGGACCGGATTGAAATCAATGCCATGATGGACCCCGGCGCGGCTAGAAATGCCGTCGATTGCGCGCTGTAGGATTTGGACGCCAAGCTCGCTGGTGTAACGGTTTCCGAATTGGCCGGATTGCCACCACCCGAACCCCTGTTGACGGCGGAGACCATCTCGCTTGGAAGTCCCGATGAGATGGGGGCCCAAGCGGCCGATTTGGCGGCGGCGCCGCTGTTGAAAATCAAACTCGACGCCGAAGATATCGAAAAACGTCTGGATGCGGTCCGCGCCGGTGCGCCCGCCGCCCGGTTGATCGTCGACCCGAACGAAAGTTGGGACGCAGCGCTGCTTGCCGAAAAATTCCGATACTTGGCCGACATAGGCGTCGAGATGATCGAGCAACCGGTGCCGGCCGGCCGGGACGGGGGTCTTGCCGCGCTCAATCCGCCGATCCTCGTCTGCGCCGACGAATCGTGCAAAACGTCGGACGATCTGGAACGGCTGATCGGCCTATATGGCATGATCAACATCAAGCTCGATAAGGCCAGCAGCTTGACAGAGGCGCTGACAATGCGGGCCCGGGCGGAGGAACTGGGCTTCGAGGCGATGGTCGGGTGCATGGTCGCGACCTCGCTGGCGATGGCACCGGCGGTCCTTCTGGCGCAAGGTGCGGCCATCGTCGATCTTGATGGTGCGCTGCTGCTGGCCCGCGACCGCGGCCACGGCCTGGTCTACTCAGACGGGCGGGTGTTCCCGCCGTCACCGGAGCTTTGGGGATAGGCGCGTCTAGACGGCGTCGCCGGCGGCATGTCCGCTCGACCAAGCCCACTGGAAATTATACCCGCCAAGCCAGCCAGTGACGTCGACGGCTTCACCGATAACATAGAGGCCGGGCACCGACTTTGCTTCCATGGTCCGCGACGACAACGCCGACGTGTCGATGCCACCAAGCGTCACTTCGGCTTTTCCATATCCTTCCGTCCCAGACGGCTTTAGACGCCAGCCATTCAGCATCGTGCCAAGCGCTGTCAGGGCGCGGTCGGATATTTCGCCGAGCGGCAGCTTCGGCAGGTTGATATCGGCAATCGCCGTCGCCAGTCGGCCGGGCAGGATGCCGGCCAGCGCCGATTTTGGCTCCGCTTTGGCGCTGGCACGCTTTCGCGTCGTCAGGTAAGCGCCGACATCGAGATCGGGGACGATATTGAGCGAGATCTCGTCGCCTTCACTCCAGTACGACGAAACTTGCAAGATCGCCGGACCGGAAAGGCCACGATGTGTCAACAGCATGGCCTCGCGGAACGTCGCCTTGCCGCATGACGCGGTGCATTCGAGCGCGATGCCGCTCAAGGGCTGCATCAGTTTTAAATCATCGCCGCCGAGCTTCAGCGGCACCAGCGCCGGGCGGATGTCGGTCAGCGGCAGCCCGAACCGCCGTGCCGCGTGGTGCGAAAAGCCGGTCGCGCCCATTTTCGGAATCGACAGCCCGCCGCTGGCAAGCACCAGCGCCGGTGCCGAAAATCGCCCATGATCGGTGCTGACGTGAAATCTGTCGCTGCGGGCGATATCGGAAATTTTATGGGACAGGCGAAGATCGACCCCGCCCGCGGCGCATTCCGCGAGCAACATCGCCACCACATCCCTGGCCGAGCCATCGCAGAAAAGCTGGCCGAGTGTTTTCTCGTGCCAGGGGATGCGATGCTTATCGATCAGGGAGATAAAATCGTGTTGCGTATAGCGCGCCAACGCCGATTTGCAAAAATGCGGATTGCCGGAAAGAAAGTTCGCCGGCGTGCAGTCGAAGTTGGTGAAGTTGCACCGGCCACCGCCGGAAATCAGAATTTTTTTGCCAGGCTCGCCAGCTAGTTCGAGGAGCAGCACCCGGCGGCCTCGGCTACCGGCCGTTAATGCGCACATCAGTCCGGCCGCGCCGGCGCCGACGACGATGACGTCGAACTGCTGAGCTCCGCGTTCAGCCAAGGATTTCTCGCCTATTTTCGCGCCGGCTTTCTATTGGCAAAAACCGAGGCAATCTCTCGGTGTTTTGCGCCCTTGCGGCGGGATCGGCAATAGAAAGCGACAGCTTTATAGGGAGTGGCCAACCCGCAAGACCCAGAGAATGACCCCCTCACCTAGCCTCTCCCCCATAAATGGGGGGAGAGGAATCGCAGGGCGGCCGACGCAATAGTTTATCTCCCCCGGCGCGGGGGAGAGGGTAGGTGGGGGCAATGGACGGAGGGACGAGACCAGGGTGGAGGGCGCTTTGCCGCTATTTCGCACAGTCGCCTGGCATTCCGGAATTCACCGCCGCGCGTTACTTTGGCCTTGGCATGTTTGGCATGCCGATGTAGCCGGGAAGCGCCTCGATGCGCTTGATCCAGGCATCGACGGCTTTGTAAGGCGTCATGTCGACCTCGCCTTCCCAGGCCATCGCCGTATAGGGATAACACGCGATGTCGGCGATGGTCGGCCGGCTACAGGCGAGCCAGGCTCTGGTCTTGAGCCAGCCGTCCAGAATGCCGAGCGCGTCTTGGGTGAGCTTTTGCGCCGCCCGCAAATCGAGCGGCCGCTTGAATTTGATGATCGCCCGGGCAATGGCCGGTCCGTTCCAAACCTCGTGCGTGGCGAAAGACAGCCATTTGACGACTTCGGCCATGCCGGCCGGGTCTTCCGGAAACCAATCAGTGCGGTCGTGCTTGCGGGCCAGATAGACCAAGATCGCTTGGGAATCCCAAATCACGGCGCCGTCGTCTTCAAATGCCGGTACTTTGCCGAGCGGATTGATCGCCAGGTATTCTGGCGTCTTGTGCTCGCCTTTGCTCATATTAATCGGCACGACCTCGTGCTTGACGCCGAGGATCGAGAGCATCAGGCGGATTTTGTGGCAATTGCCCGATAGCGGAGCATTGTAGAGCTTCATGGGGACGGTCCTCCAGGATCAGTGGCTTAGCGCCAATTGGCAGGAAGATTAGTGCCGAGAGGCCAACCCGACAACGCACATCCGGGTCTATGACGCGATTTTGAACCAGGGCGGACAGGCATAGCGCCGGGTGATCTCCTCACTTGCCGCGATGGCGCGGTTGGCGGTCAGCATCGTGATCCAGCCGAGCACCTAGTCCTTGGCAAACGTGGTGTCGACGTTGGGCGCTTCCGAATGGTTGCAGAGGCTAGCCAGCCCGAGCACGACAAGTCCGCGCGACTTATCCTCCGGATGTTCGAAGTAATAGTCCTCGACCGGCGTCGGCTTGACGATCTGGCAATCCTCGATGTCGAGTTCGATGGCGCAACTCGCCTCGACCACGTCGCCGGCGGCGATGGCGGCGACGGCGAAAACGCCGCGGCCCTTGCCCGGCGCCGGCATCGGCCGGATCACCCCCGGTTTGAAGAAGTCAGTTGGCAGGCCCATCGGCAAGCCTCTTCATGAAGATCACCTTGCCGTCGCCAAGACGGTAGAAATCCGCGAATTCGGCCGCCTTGTTGAAGCCGGTGCGTTCACAGAAGGCCCGGGTCGGGATATATTTTTCGGAACCTGAAGTGTCGGCGAAAACCTGAGTGCCGCCACGGCGGCGAATCGTTTGTTCGGTGCGCTCCAATATCTGCCGGCCGAGCCCCCGGCTCTGCGCATCCGGATGGACCGCGATCCAGTACAGATCATAGCTGGTTTCCGAACCCGGTATAAGCCCAAAACAGGAATAGCCGATGAGCCGGCCCTGTTCCTCGGCGAGAATGAACTCGTAGCCCGATTGCCGGCCCTTCTCGATCCGCTCGCTGACCAATTCGGCGGCGATGACCATTTCTTCGGCCGAGAACATACCGGTGGCGGCGACCAATCGCCGGACCTTCTCGACATCGTCGATCCTGGCCGCATCACGCCATGAAATGACGCCGGGACGGCCGCCGCGCGCAGGCTGCGGTTTCGGCTTTAGCCCGGACTGGCGCGCCGCCTCTATTCCCTCGGCGAGGCCTTGGAAAA
>JAQBZY010000070.1 GCA_027620395.1 Pseudomonadota bacterium | reverse complement strand
TGCCCGGCCGGTCAGGTCGTGGGCTATTCGGTCGGCCAGCAGCAGGGGTGTGCCCTCGGCAACCCGGAGCGCCTTGGCCGATGCGGCGTCTGCCGCCACTGCCGAGAGCCGGTCGTCGGTCGAGATTACGCTGATGCCGTGATGGGACTGATAATGCGGATACAGGGCGTTTGGCAGCGGTGCCTCGCTGGCAAGCCCCGGCATCAGGGCGGCGGGAACCTCGATCCGCTCAGCGATTGAGGGTCGCCCGCCGATGGCCCGGATGCGATCGATCAGCACCACGGCGTCACCCTGGATGATGCCCAACCGCCGCGCGGTCTCGGCTCCGGCGGGAACGGTTGCCACGACCTCGGTCCCGGATTCGGGCAACACCCGCTGGCCATCGGCATCAACCAGCCGGAAGAAGTGGTAATTCGCCAGTTCCGGGGTTTGCTGGGTAACGAAGGTGCCCTTGCCCTGATGGCGGCGCAGCACCCCGTCGGCGACCAGGCTGTCGACCGCCTTGCGGACGGTTCCGACACTGACCCCGAGTTCGCTGGCCAGCGCGCTTTCGGCAGGCAGGACCATTCCGGGCGACAAGGCGCCGGAGCTGAGACGCCGGACCAGCTCGGCCCGGACGGTCACATAGAGGGGCTCGTGCTGCAATGCGCTCACTTGTCTCCCCGTCAGAATTATTCGCAACAGGGGCGTTGCGAATCGGCTGGAACTTTATATAACTCATCTGACTCATATAACTCATATATATGAATCTCAAGATACAAGAGAGGAACCCGTCCCATGAGCATCCCCCATCTTCTGGTCCATGACCGGCGCGACAATGTCGGTGTCGTGGTCGTCGAGGGCCTGAGCGCCGGCACCGAGATGCTGTGCGTCATCACCCATGACAATTCCGATTTCACCCTGACCGCCAAGGCCGACATCCCGATTGGCCATAAAGTGGCCCTGACCGACCTGGCCGCTGGCGACACGATCATCAAATATGGCGAGGATATCGGCCGCATGGTCGGGCCCGCCGAAACGGGTGGGCATGTCCACGTCCACAACATGAAAACCAAACGGTGGTGATGAAGATGGCATATGACGCAAGCAATATGACGGTCAACGCCTGGCGCCGCGAGAACGGCCGTGTGGGCGTACGCAATCATGTGATCATCCTGCCGGTGGATGACATCTCGAATGCCGCCTGCGAGGCGGTCGGCAACAACGTCAAGGGCACCATGGCGCTGCCCCATTCCTATGGGCGGTTGCAGTTCGGCGAAGATCTGGACCTGCATTTCCGGACCATGATCGGCACTGGGGCCAACCCCAATGTCGCCGCCGTGGTGGTGATCGGGATCGAGCCGGAATGGACCCAGGTTATCGTCGATGGCATCGCCAAGACCGGCAAGCCGGTGACCGGCTTTTCCATCGAACAGAAGGGCGATTTCGAGACCATCCGGCAGGCAAGCTGGAAGGCCAAGGAATATGTCCATTGGGCGACAGAATTGCAGAAAGAGGTCTGCCCGCTGACCGATCTGTGGGTCTCGACCAAATGCGGTGAGAGCGACACCACCACCGGGCTTGGATCCTGCCCGACGGTCGGCAACATGTATGACAAGTTGATCCCCGAGGGGCTGTATGGCTGCTTCGGCGAGACCTCGGAGATCACCGGGGCCGAGCATATCTGCAAGGCCCGCGCCGCCAATCCGGAAGCTGGCGAGAAGTTCATGAAGTTGTTCCAGGCCTATCAGGACGACGTGATCGAGCAGTTCAAGACCACCGATCTGTCGGACAGCCAGCCGACCAAGGGCAACATCGAGGGTGGTCTCACCACCATCGAGGAAAAGGCCTTCGGCAACTTGGAAAAAATCGGCAAGAAGGCGAAATACGTCGACGTCCTCGGCCCGGCGGAAGAGCCGAGCATGGGCCGCGGCCTCTACTTCATGGACACCTCCTCGGCGGCTGCGGAATGCGTCACCCTGCAGGCGGCAGCCGGCGGAAATGGTCTCGCTGTGCGCGCCCTCCGGTTATGTGGTGCATCTGTTCCCGACCGGCCAGGGCAACGTCATCGGTAATCCGATCGAGCCGGTGATCAAGTTGACGGCCAACCCGCGCACGGTCAGGACCATGCGCGAACACGTCGACTTCGACTGCTCCGGCATCCTGCGCCGCGAGATGAACTTTGATCAGGCCGGCGACGGGCTTATCGATATCACCATGCGTACCTGCAACGGCCGCTTGACGGCGGCGGAAGCGCTCGGGCACCGCGAGTTCGTGTTGGCCAAGCTCTATCGCAGCGCCTGAGGTTATTTCTTCAGATCGACCGATCCCCGTCGCCGAGAGGCACGGGGATCGTTGATCTTCGGCCCACTAATGCATTGTTAAACAACGATTAAATTATCCTCCGGAGGACGCCGCATGGCCGACATTCTGGTCACCGAATATCTCGATCCGGCTGTGCTCGACCGGCTCAAGGCGGACTATTCCATCGATTACGACAAGGATCTTTGGCTGAAGCCGGACGAGATGGCGGCCAGGGTGCGTGGCGTGGCGGCGATGATCGTACGCAATCAAACTCAAGTAAGGGGTGCGCTGCTACAGGCCGCCAACCGGTTACGTTGCGTCGGCCGTCTGGGCGTCGGGCTCGACAACATCGATCTCGACGATTGCGCCAACCGGAGCATCAAAGTCTTCCCGGCCACCGGCGCCAATTCCGACTCGGTCGCCGAGCTGGCCATCGGCGGAATCTTCGTGATGTTTCGGAAGGCCTATCACGAACACGCCGCCGTTATTGCTGGCGAGTGGCCGAGAATGCGGATGATGGGCAACGAGATCATGAACCGGCGGCTGGCCATCGTCGGCTTCGGCAGCATCGGCAAGGCGCTGGCATGGCGGGCCAAAGGCATCGGCCTCAAAGTCAACGCGTTCGATCCCTATGTACCGGCGTCCGATCCACGTTGGGCGGAATACGGCGTCGAGAAGAGCGAAAGCCTCATCGCCGCGGTCAAGGACGCCGACATAGTTTCCATCCACACGCCGCTCAACGACGAAACCCGGAATATGTTCGATGCCACCGTGATCTCGGCGATGCGGCCGGGCGCATTGCTGTTCAACTTGGCGCGCGGCGGCATCGTCAACGAACCGGATCTAATTTCGGCGCTCAAGGCCGGCACCATCGCCGGTGCATTTCTGGACGTGCTCGACAAGGAACCCTTGCCGGCCGGCAACGCCTTCGCTGGCGTTCCCAATCTGCTGCTGACTCCGCACGTCGGCGCCCGCACCCGGGAAGCCGACGACCGGGTCTGCAACATGATCGCCGACGCCGTTCTGGCCGAGCTCAAGCGGGAGCCGGCGGCGTGAGCAACATCGGCCTTGTTCAACTTCGGGACCTCGCCACGGCGGCATTGACGACCTCCAAAACGTCGCCCGAGAACGCCGCCATGGTCGCCGCCGCCCTGGTCAAGGCAGATGCCGACGGTATTCCCTCGCACGGCGTATCGCGGCTGCCGGCCTATGCCGATCAAGCCCGCGCCGGCAAGGTCGACGGCTTGGTCAAACCGATCATCACGCGGACGGCGGCGGCAACGATCAGCGTTGATGCCGGGTCCGGATTTGCCGTGCCGGCGATTCGGGCTGGAATTTCCGCGGCGCTCGATATCGTTCCGGAAACCGGCATGGTCGGGATTGGCATCGCCCACTCGCATCATGGCGGCGTCGTCGGGCATCATGTCGAGCCGTTCGCGGACGCCGGCCTAATCGCAATCGGTTTCACCAATTCGCCGGCCGCGATCGCGCCCTGGGGCGGCAATCGGGCGCTCTTTGGCACCAACCCGATCGCCTTCGCCTGTCCGAGATCCGGCGGCCAGCCGATCGTCGCCGATTTTTCGACCAGCAAGGTGGCGCGCGGCAAGATCAAGCTCGCTGCCGACAAGGGCGAGCCGATCCCGGGCGATTGGGCAGTTGACGCCGACGGCCATCCGACCACCGACGCCAAGGCGGCAATGGCCGGCTCGCTGCTTCCGATGGGGGACGCCAAGGGCGCGGCGCTGGTGATGATGATCGAAATTCTTTCGGCGACCCTCAACGCCTCCAATCACGGCTTCGAGGCGTCGAGCTTCTTCGACGACAAGGGACCGCCGCCCAATATCGGTCAGTTTTTCATCGTTATCGATCCGGCGCGGTTCGGCGGAGCCAAGTTCCAAGACCGATTGGCGGTATTGGTCGGCGCCATCCTGGATCAGCCTGGTACCCGGCTTCCCGGTCCAAGGCGATTCGCGCTCCGGGCCAACGCCGAAGCGGATGGCGTCAATATTCCTGAGGGCCTTCTGGCCGATCTCCGTGCGCGCGCCGGCTGAGACTCGCGGCCAAATCGACAATCGGACGCCCCTGAGTGCGACACCGAATGGCATCGTCGCCGATCACGAAATATTGTGAAAAAATTCGCCGAGCGGTGTTTTCCCGGGCTTTCCGTCTGCGCTATGATGCTGCGGCGATGGAGGGAAAAATGCCGATGCGTTCCGTGATCCTGATCTGCCTGTTTCTCGTTGCCATGATCGCCCAAGGCGAGGCCCGGGCGGATGAGAAGTTTTCCGACGGTGCGCGGAAATTCATCGCTGAACTTGCCGGCGAGGCTATTGCCAAGCTGACGGTCAAGGATCTTCCTCAGGACGAGCGGGAGAAACGTTTCCGCGCCCTTGTGCACAAACATATTGATTTCGGAACCATCGCCCGCTGGGTCATTGGCCGTCAATACTGGAGCCGGGCCGACGAAAAACAGCAAAAGGCTTATCTGTCTCTGTACGAAGATATGATGGTCGCGACCTATGCCAACAGGTTCGGCGATTACGCCGGGGAAACCCTTGTCATCAAGTCGACGAAAACCATCGACGAGAAGGAAGCTCTCGTCATGTCGAGTCTGAAGCGGCCGCAGGCGGACAAACCCGTGAACATCGACTGGCGGGTGCGTGAACGGAATTCGAGTTTCATGATCGTCGATATCATGATCGAAGGCTTAAGCATGGCCCAGACGCAGCGGGCCGAGTACACGTCGTTCCTTCGCAACCACGACGTTGACGTCGATGCGCTGCTCAAGGATATGAAGGTCCGGCTGGACGAAATCCGCAAGCCGAAGCACTCGTGACCGGCGCAACAGTCGAAACACCTTCCGGCAAGAACGCCGCTTACGAGAACTTCCCGGTCGGATCATGGTTGTTGCCGGCGGCGCTCAGACCGCATGTCGCCGCTTACTATCGCTTCGCCCGCGCCATCGACGATATTGCCGACAATCCGACGCTGCTGGCCGACGAAAAGATCAGTCGGTTACACGGCTTTGCCGACGCGCTATCAAGCGGCAGTTCCGATCGGGCCTTTGAGACGGCGTACAGGATGCGCGAAAGTCTCGCGGAAACCGGTGTCGATCCAAGGCATTGTCTCGATCTCGTCGATGCCTTCAAGCAGGATGCGGTCAAGAATCGCTACGACGACTGGGACGATCTGATCGATTACTGCCTCCGTTCGGCGGCGCCGGTCGGGCGCTATCTGATTGAACTGCATGGCGGTTCCCGGCATGGCTTCGGGCCATCGGATGCGCTTTGCAACGCCTTGCAGGTGATCAACCATTTGCAGGACTGCCGAGACGACTTTCTGAGCATGGATAGGGTTTATCTGCCGCAAGATTGGATGGCCGAGGCCGGCGCCAGTGTCGATATGCTGGCCGCCGATAAAACCTCGCCGTCGCTCCGACAAGTGATCGACCGATGCCTCGACCGGACGCGGGAACTGATGCAGGACGCAAGGCGGTTACCGTCTGGGCTGAAAAGCCGCCGGCTGGCCATGGAATCGGCGGCCATCGTTCGGATTGCCGACGCCTTGATCGAGAAGCTCGCCCGACACGATCCGTTGGCGGCGCGGGTCAAACTATCCAAGCCGCATTATGCGTGCTGCATTTTCCGTGGCGCCGCCGTCGGCGCTTTTGCCTGAGATGGACTCGGTCTTGGTATTGGCGCTGGCATCCGGCCTGGCGCTGGCGGCATGGCTTTATCTTTTCTTTCTACACGGCGGTTACTGGCGAGCCGATCAGTGCTTGGCGGGCGACGCACCTGAGCCCGGCAATTGGCCAAGCGTCGTCGCCATCGTCCCGGCTCGAGACGAGGCTGCCAGCATCGGAAATACCGTGGCCTCGGTGCTGGCTCAGGATTATCCGGGACCGCTCCGCCTGATCGTCGTCGATGACGGTAGCACCGACGGCACGGCCGAGGCGGCACATGGCGTCGGATTGGCCTCGCGCCGTGCCAACAGCCTTCGGGTGATTCCAGGACACCCTCTCGAACCGGGTTGGAGCGGCAAGCTGTGGGCGGTCGAGCAGGGGTGGCGCCAATCCCAAGATGGCGACTTCATCTGGCTGACCGATGCCGATATCCGGCACGGTCCGTCGGTTCTTAGAAACCTCGTCGGCAAGGCGGTGGCCGAGCGGCGGGTGCTGGTATCGTTGATGGTCAAGCTCCGCTGCCAGTCCATCTTGGAACGGCTGTTGATCCCGGCGTTCGTCTATTTCTTTCAAAAACTCTATCCGTTCGCCCGGGTCAATGATCCGGACCGGGCCGAGGCCGCCGCCGCCGGCGGTTGCATCCTGGTCGACCGATCGGTCCTCACCGCCGCCGGCGGCATCGCGGCGATCAAGGGGGCCTTGATCGACGACTGCGCGATGGCCCGATTGCTCAAGTCCAGGGGGCCGATCTGGCTTGGATTGACGACGGAGTCCGATAGCCTCCGCGCCTATGACGCACTTTCCGAAATTTGGAGCATGGTCGCTCGCACCGCCTACGTGCAGCTTGATCGTTCGCCATGGATGCTGATCGGAACCGTGCTCGGCATGCTGTTGCTGTATGCGTTGCCGCCGGGCGCGTTTTTTTTGGGCATCTGGGCCGGCGCGCCGGCAGCCGTGGCACTTGGC
>JAQBZY010000069.1 GCA_027620395.1 Pseudomonadota bacterium | reverse complement strand
GGGCCCATTTGGGCCCGACGGTCGTAGCGGTAACTGGTCCTGTGATGTAGCGCGACGTAGATACTCATCGGGGGAGGTTAGCCTTCGCTTCGTCGATGATTCTGGGCTGGGTTCGTGGGCGCGGGCCACTGGAGGAAAGCCTACACACTTCGCTCGGCCGTTTCCACCCGTGCTTTGGCCCTTACGCGGCGCGAAACGACAATTTGATTCAATTGCGAAACCTGTCAAAATTTGTAAGATATCTTACATTTTGCCGGGTGCGCAGTAGCCTCGGACCGACGGTATGGGGGCCTGCTTGGACACAATTGTCAATATGATCGGTGGGGTCGCGCTTCTCCTGTGGGGGATCCGCATGGTCAGGACCGGCATCAACCGATCGTTCGGCGCCGATCTGCGCCGGGCACTCTCGTTCGCGGCCCGCAATCGCCTGATTGCCTTTGCCACCGGGCTCGGTGTGACGGCAGCCATCCAAAGCAGTACCGCGACGGCGTTGATGGTCTCATCGTTCGCCGGACGGGGCATGATCGCCGGCTCGGCGGCGCTTGCCATCATGCTTGGCGCTGATGTCGGCTCGACCATGGTTGTTCAGGTGTTGTCGCTCGACCTCAGTTGGTTGTCGCCATTGCTGATCGCCTTCGGCGTCATCTTGTTTACATCGTCCGAGTCGAGTTCACGCCGAAATTTTGCCCGCACCGCCATCGGCCTCGGCCTGATGCTGCTGGCGCTCAAGATGGTGATGCTGGCCTCGGCACCGCTGCGGCAGACGGAAACGATGTCGGTGATCATGGGGCCGCTCTCGGACGAGCCGATGCTGGCCGTATTGGTGGCGGCGTTGATCACCTGGGCGGCGCATTCCAGCGTCGCGACAGTGTTGCTCGTCGCTACCCTGGCCTCGATCCACGTCCTCAACATGCAGCTTGCCTTCGCACTGGTGCTCGGCGCCAATCTTGGTGGCGCGATCACGGCGATGGTGGCGACGCTGGGTGCACCGCCGCCGGCGCGTCGGGTGACGCTCGGCAATCTGATGATGCGCGGCGTCGGCGTCGCCATCGTTTTGGGCGCGATTGCATATTTGCAACCGGTGATCGCCATCGCCGGTGATCACCCGGCGCGGCTGGTCGCCAATTTCCATACCGCGTTCAATTTAGCGCTCGCCGTATTATTTCTGCCGCTGGTCGGTGTCGTCGACAAGCTGGCCAGGCGCATCATTCCCGATGTCATCGAGGAAAACGATCCGGGACGGGCGATGTATCTCGATCCAAATTCGCTGGATTCGCCGGCAGTGGCGCTGGCCTGCGCCGGCCGCGAAACGTTGCGCTTGGGCGACGAAGTTAGAAAGATGCTGGCTCGGACCTTCGACGTCTTTCAAAGCAATGACAGCAAGGTCGTGCAGGAGATCGAGAAATCAGACGACGTCATCGATCGATTGCACGAAGCGATCAAGTTGTACCTCACCCGGCTCTCGAGAGAGGAGCTCGACGCAAAAGAGAGCGAGCGCACGGTCGAGATTCTCGGCTTCACCACCAATTTGGAACACATCGGCGACATCATCGATAAGAATCTGATGGAATTGGCCACTAAGAAGATTAAGCGCAAGGCAAGCTTCTCGGGCGCCGGTGTCAAGGAACTGTCGATCTTTCATCGCCGTATCCTTGGCAATCTCGACTTGGCGCTTAACGTGTTCATGTCGGGAGACATCGATTTGGCCAGAAAGTTGTTGCGGGAAAAGGTTTCGATCCGCGATCTCGAACGCGAATATGTTGAAAGCCATTATCGTAGGATCAGCGAGGGCCGTCCCGATTCAATCGAAACCAGCGCGCTGCACTTAGATGTGCTGAGGGATCTGAAACGGATCAACAGCCACTTGACGTCGGTTGCCTATCCGATCCTGGAGCGGGCCGGTGAACTGATCGAAAGCCGCCTGGTTGGCGATGCCCTCGAGCATCAAGAACGGCAAGGCGAAGGGGTCGATCCGGCGGAGCTGCCGAGGGCAACTTGATCGAGAACGTACTGGAATAATTGGGCAATCCGCATGGAAAGCGAAATCGACACCCTGTATGGAAGTATTCTGCCGGTACGCGGCAGCGATCCGGCTTCGTCCCGAACGGCCAAGCTTTTCGCCGATGGCCGGAACAAAATCGCCAAGAAACTGGTCGAAGCGGCGGAAGTGTCGATCGAATGCATTTCCCACGACCGTGACGGGGTGATCAGGGAATCCGTCGATATGATTTATAACTGGGTCGTGCTGCTGGCTGAAATGGGGATTAATCCTTCCGAGATTTGGCATGAAATGCGCCGCCGCGAGGAGGCACATGGGATCGCCGGAAAATTGCCGAAAAATTACCGCGATATGGCTCGGTGAGATGACGATGTTGCAACCAAACGAACCCCTACAGCTGTTCGCCGTGAAGCCGAAAATGTCGGCGCGGCATTCGGAAATTCTGACGCTTTTGCATCAACGGGGGTTCGTTTCGATCGGCGCCATGGCGGATTCCTTTCAGGTTTCGGAGCAAACCGTCAGGCGCGATCTGATGGCGCTCGACCGGCAAGGGTTGATCACCAAGTTTCATGGCGGCGCCGGTCTGCCGCTGGGGCCGTCGGATGTCAATTATGAGGATAGAAAAACAAAATTCACGGAAGAAAAGCGCCTGATCGCGGCCGCGGTAGCGCGACGAATTCCGGAGAACGCGACCATTTTCATCGATATCGGCACCACCATGGAAGCCGTTGCCGAGGCGTTGCTTGGCCATGAGCGGCTGACCGTGATCACCACTCACTTGAGCGTCGCGATGACCCTCAGTCGGCGAAGTGAGTTTCAAATTTTGCTCGCCGGCGGCGTGCTCAGACACCGCGACCACTCGACCACTGGCGAGGCGACGCGGGAGTTTCTGGAACGTTTCCGCGTCGACTATGGCATATTCGGGATCGGCGCCATCGATGAGGATGGTGGTATGCTCGATTTCGACTTCCGTGATATTGGCGTCACCGAAACGGCCTTTCGAATTTCCAAGCGTTGTTTCGCCGCCCTCGATCATTCGAAGTTTAAAGCCGAAGGCGTGGTCAGGGTCGGGCACGTCTCCGATATCGACACTATTTTCACGGACCAGTTACCACCTGGGCTGATTTCCACGAAACTCGACCGTCATCGGGTCGAGGTGGTACTCGCCTAAGTGCCCCGGCTCCATTCATGACATCGGATCGAAGCGACATGTATGACCTGTTGGTGGTCGGTGGCGGCATTAACGGTTGCGGCATTGCCGCCGACGCCGCTGGCAGGGGCCTCAAGGTCATGTTGGTCGAAAAGGACGACCTCGCCGCGGCGACATCGTCGGCAAGCTCGAAATTGGTGCATGGCGGGCTGCGCTATCTCGAACATGGGGCATTCGGGCTGGTCAGGAAGGCGCTCGGCGAGCGCGAGGTCCTATTGCGCGCGGCGCCGCATATCGTTTGGCCGCTCCGTTTTCTGTTGCCGAAGACGAAAGGCATGCGGCCGGGCTGGATGCTCCGTCTCGGCCTATTTCTGTACGATCACATAGGGCACCGGGACCGGGTGCCGGGATCGGGCGCCGTGGCGTTGGCAGGGTCGCTCTTGGGTCGGGCGCTCAAGCCGGAATTCATAAATGGATTCTCGTATTGGGACTGCTGGGTTGATGATGCACGCTTAGTCGTCGCCAACGCCATGCAGGCCCGCCGGAAGGGCGCTGAGATATTGACCCGGGCCAGGCTGGCTCAGGCTTTTCCGGAAACGAATGCGACGTGGCGGGCAGTCATCGAGACCGAAGCCGGCGAGCGGCAAATTGTCGCCAAGGTCCTGGTTAATGCCGCCGGTCCGTGGGCCGGCCGATTGTTCAGCGATTTGCGCGGCATCAATGACATGCCTCCGGCCGCCCCCAGGCTCAAGCTGATCAAAGGAAGCCATATCGTGGTGCCGAGGATCGCCGGGGCCGACAACGCCTTCATTTTGCAAAATGATGACGGCCGGATTGTTTTCGCGCTGCCCTACGAAGAAACTTTCACGTTGGTCGGCACGACGGATATCGCCTATCAAGGCGACCCGGCGGCGGTACGGATCGAGGAATCTGAAATATTTTACCTGTTGGCGGTGCTCCACCGGTATTTCAAGGATGCCCCCGGCCGTGACGATGTCGTTTGGTCCTATTCCGGGGTCCGGCCTTTGTTCGACGATGTCGGCAGTGATGTAAAGCCGGCACAGGCATTGAGCCGCGACTATCGGATCGATTTCGCGAACGGGCCTAGCATGCCGCCGCTGTTGACGGTGCTCGGCGGCAAGATCACGACATATAGGACCTTGGCTGAAATGGCGATGCAGGCCCTGACGCCGCAGTTCCCAGGGATCGGCCGGGCCTGGACGGCAACGGCGCGTCTGCCGGGCGGCGAGATTGCCGACGGCGATGTCGAGGGGTTTCTTCGGACCCTCGGTCAAACCTACCCGGGTCTCGACGGCGCTTACTTGCGCCGTCTGTTCCGCCGGCACGGTGCACTTGCCGCTGATGTGTTGGGCGATACGCGGACGCCCAGCGATCTCGGCCGGGATTTAGGGGCCGGACTATTCGAACGAGAGGTTGCCTATCTTAAGGCCTCGGAATGGGCCAGAACGCCCGACGATGTCCTTTGGCGGCGCACCAAGGCCGGTTTACATCTGACGGCAGCGCAATGCCGGCAGGCCGCCGAATTGATCGAAACAATCCCATGACCCGGACGCTCCGCCCGCTGGCCGAGATGCCGGCATCGGATCTGGCCCGGGTCCGATGCGTGCTGACCGATATTGATGATACCCTGACCATCGATGGACAAGTGCCGGCGGCCGCTTTTGCCGCCATGGAGCATCTGGGCGCTGCCGGAATCCCGGTTATCCCGGTGACCGGCCGGCCGGCCGGCTGGTGCGACATGATCGCCCGGACCTGGCCGGTCGCCGGCGTCATTGGTGAAAATGGCGCATTGGCGTTCCGTTTGGACCGGGCCGGGCGGCGGATGCACCGCGTCTATGTCGATGACGGTCCGACCCGGATCGCCAATCGGCGGCGACTGGATGCGCTGGCGGAGCGCATTCTGACCGGCGTGCCCGGCGCCAGATTGTCGGCCGATCAAGCCTACCGCGAAACCGATCTGGCGATTGACTTTGCCGAAGACGTCGGCCCGCTACCCGTGGCCTCAATTGCCGCCATCGTTAGCCTGTTCGAGGCGGCAGGGGCGACGGCGAAAGTCAGTTCCATTCACGTCAACGGTTGGTTCGGCGCCTACGATAAGCTGACCATGGCGCGGCGGTTCTTGGCCGAGACCATGGCCATCGATATCGACCGCGACCGCAACGAAATAGTCTTCGTCGGCGACTCGCCCAACGACGCGCCGATGTTCGGTCACTTCCCGAACGCCATTGGAGTCGCCAATCTTCTTGAAATGCGCGATGCCTGCTTGGCTCTGCCGGCCTGGATCACCGACGCGCTTCGGAGCGACGGCTTCGTCGAAGTCACCGAGGCATTGTTGAACGTCAGATAATGGCGTGGCGAACTTTCGCCGAGACCCATTCCGAAACGATCACGGTGGCCAGGATCACCAGCAGGATCAGCGACACTTGCGTCCAAGCGACGGTATTGATGGATGCGCTAAGCTGCAATCCAATGCCGCCGGCGCCGACCAGGCCGAGGATCGCCGATTCGCGGATGTTGATGTCCCAGCGGAACACCGAAATGCCGGCGAATGCCGGAAGGATTTGCGGCACGATACCGTAGTTCAAAATCTGCGGGCCGCTGGCGCCGGTCGCGGTGATGGCTTCGACTTGCGAAGTGTCGATTTCCTCGATTGCCTCATACAAAAGCTTGGCGCAGAACCCGATCGAGCGGAAGCCGATCGCCAAAATACCAGACAAGACGCCGGGGCCGATGATGGTGACCAGCATCAAAGCCCATAGCAACGAATTGATCGAACGCGACGACACGATGATGAACAACGCCACCGGCCGAATGAAGGCCTTCGACGGTGTCGTGTTGCGGGCGGCGAGGAACGCAATCGGAAAGGCCAACACCACCGCCATCAGGGTGCCGAGTGTCGCGATATTAATGGTGTCCCAAATCGCTAGCCACAGCTTGTCCATGTAGCCCCAAGCTGGTGGCACCATGCGCGACGCCATGTCGAGGGCTTGGGTTGGCGCGTCGTGGACGAATTCCCAAACGGTTTTTTCGGAAATCAATTGCCAACAGAAGGCGAACACAGCGACGCAGACGAACTGAATCCCCCAGATGGTGAATTGCGTGCGCCGGTCGCGCCGCTGCCAGATCTTGATGCCCGCTTCCGTTTTTACCGGCATCTCATTGAACCCACTTTCTGACGTAGCCCGACGAATACTCGACGGCCATCACGATGACAATGATGACCAATAGGATGGCCGCGGAGGAATCGAACTCGTAACGGTCAAACGAGGTCAGCAGCGTGGCGCCGATGCCGCCACCACCGACAATGCCGATCACCGCGGATTCGCGGAAATTGATATCTAAGCGGTACATGCCGAGGCCGATCATCCGGGCCGTCACCTGTGGCTGCACGGCGTAATTGAGCCACTGTAACCAACTGGCGCCGGTGGCCTTGACCGCCTCGGCCTGACTGGGGTCCATGTCCTCAATGTCTTCGGCTAGAAGCTTGCCGTAGAAACCGATGGTGCCGATGGACAACGCAATGAAACCGGCGAACGGACCGAAGCCGAACAACTTAACGGCAAACAGCGCGATAATGATTTCCGGAAAGGTCCGCGAGATCGCCAGGACGGCGCGCGATATCAAATACACCGGCCTTGGCGACAGATTGCGCGCCGCACCTAGCCCGACCGGTATCGACATCGCAATGCCGACGACGGTCGAAATAATGGTAATCCAGAGGCTTTCCAGGATGCCGTCGACGATGTCGCCGGCGCGTGATGTAAAATCCGGCGGAAAGAACG
>JAQBZY010000068.1 GCA_027620395.1 Pseudomonadota bacterium | reverse complement strand
CTCGGCGCCTGCATTCGCATGGCGGAGGACGGGCTCGGCATCGCGACGCTGCCGAGCGAACTGGTGTCGAACAGTCTGAAATCGGGCACCCTGGTCGAACTCAAGGCCGACTGGTCGCCGTCCAGCCTGCATTTCACGGCATCCTACGCCATCGAGCCGGTGCGGTCGATCCTTGAGAAGGCATCGTCGCTGGCCTGTGACGTCGCCAGGGCGCATCGGCCACCCCACTGATAACAAATTCCTATCAGTGCATGTAAAAATTAACAATTCGACATGATGGGTAGTTTTCGGCTTTGCTCTTCGAGTTCCCATTGTTTGACGTTATGCTGGGACAAAATAAGAATTTACGGGGGGAGACGGATGCAATTTTCCGCAGTCAACGCGAATACCTCGGTCGACGTTCCGTTCGAGGAGCTCCGCCACCTCTCCGTCGGTGATGCCCGGGGCATCATCCGCGCCAACCGTTATGCCGGCCACACCGCCGGAATTGGGCTTGGCCGGGTGCAGGGCAATTTGGCCATCGTGCCGGCTGAATTTGCCCTCGACTTCGCTAGGTATTGCCAGCGCAATCCGAAACCCTGTCCGATGGTCGGCGTTTCCGATACCGGCGAACCGATGCTGCGGACGCTGGGTGCCGACATCGACGTCCGGACCGATCTGCCGCTCTACAACCATTATGAAAATGGCGAACTGACCGGCCAGCGCCGCGACATCAAGGCGATCTGGCGTGACGATCTGGTCGCCTTCGTCATTGGCTGCTCGTTTTCGTTCGAGGAAGCCCTGATCGCCGACGGCATCCGGCTTCGTCATATCGAAGAAGATAAGACCGTCGCCATGTACCGGACCAACATTCAGACCGTGCCGTCCGGAAAATTCGCCGGCCCGATGGTGGTGTCGATGCGCCCGCTCAGACGCGAAGACGCGATCCGGGCCATGGAAATTTCGGCCCGGTTCCCGCATGCGCACGGCCGCCCAATGCATTTCGGCGACCCCGCCCAGATCGGCATTGCTGATATCGGCCGCCCCGACTGGGGCGATCCATCCGAGATCGAGCCCGGCGAGATCCCCGTCTACTGGGCGTGCGGCGTAACCTCGCAGGTCGCCGTCCGCAATGCCCGCTTGCCGCTTTGCATCACCCATGCCCCCGGACGTATGCTGGTTTCCGACATCCCGAGCTGGGACGCCGGCCTAGCGGTTGCGCCGGCCGCGTAAAACCGTCGTATCTAATAAGACGGCTCAAGAAAGTCCATAAATCCAAACACCAAAAGGGAGACTTCAACGATGAAACTAATCAAAGCATTCGGCGTTGCCGCCGCATTCGGCATCGTCGCTCTGGCCACCGCCCCCATGGCGTCGGCACAAGAAGTCAGCATCAAGGCCGTTGGCACTTGGGGCAACCTGACCAATTACACCAAGCATGAAGGCCCGTTCTGGAGCAGCGGCGTCGCCAAGGCAACCGGCGGCAAGATCAAGGGCGAGATCAAACCACAGACTGAGTTAGGTCTTAAGGGGTTCGAGATCATGCGCCTATTGAAGCAAGGCGTGTTCGACTACGCGCATGGCGTGATGGGTTATGTGTCAGCCGAGAACGCGGTCTTCGACGGTGTCGATTTGTCGGCGGTGACCCAGGACATTAAGACCCAGCGCAAGGTCATGGAAGTCTACTTGCCAATCATGCAGAAAAACTTCGAAAAACCTACGACTCGAAACTGATGCAGCTCTATCCGTTCCCGAGCCAGATGCTGTGGTGCAACGCCGACATCAAGAGCATCGCCGATCTCAAGGGTAAAAAGATCCGCACCTATACCGCGTCGCTCGGCGACTTCGTCGAGGGCGTCGGCGGCACTAGCGTGACGGTCGCTTTCGCCGAGGTCGTGCCGGCGCTGCAGAAGGGCGTCGTCGACTGCGGCATCACCGGCACCCTTCCAGCCTATAACGCCAAGTGGTACCAAGCCGCCACGCACGCCTACACCATGCGCGTGGGCTGGGGGCTCGCGTTCGGCGCCATCAACATGAAGAAGTGGAAGAGCATGACTTCGGCGCAGCAGAAATTGCTGCAAGATGCCGTCAATAAACTCACCGACCAGATGTGGACGGAAACCGCCAAGGAAGACGACATCGCCATCGCCTGTCTGACCGGCGGCAAATGCCCAATCGGGCCTGCGGTGAACATGAAGCTCGTCAAGCCGTCCGCCGCCGACATCAAGGTGCAGAAGAATGTTGTCCAGGACGTGATCGTCGCCCGCTGGGCCAAGCGCTGCGGTGAAGCGTGCGTCAACGACTGGAACAATACCGTCGGCAAGCTCGTCGGCATCAAAGCCGTCGCCGCGAAGTAACGTCTGTCACCGGCCCGGGGGGACGTCCTGTCCCCCCGGCACCCGCCTATCATGGAGCGGAACCGTGAATTTCCTCGACAAGGCACTCAGAGGCCTGGACGGATTGTCACTGCGCCTAGTTTGGGTCGGTGGCGCGCTGCTGATCCTAGCCGCATTCATCGTCACCATTGATGTTATCATGCGTAAACTGTTCAATCTTTCGATGGCGGGCTCCGATGAATTGTCGGGCTACGCCTTCGGAATCGCTACGACATTTTCACTGACTTATGCATTGCTGCACCGATCGAATATCCGCGTCGATGCGCTTTATCAGTATCTTCCGCCATGGCTGCGGGCCATTCTCGACATTGTTGGAACCGTATTGCTGGTTGGCTTCATCGCCTATGTGACGTGGCGTGGCGTGCTGCTGGTCGCCGATACCTGGCACAATCAATCGCGGTCGATTTCGCCATTGCGCACGCCGCTGGCCATTCCGCAAACATTATGGATCGCCGGGCTTCTGCTGTGCGTCGTCACCGGCGCCGCCGTTATCGCCACCGCCGTTATTTCCTTCGTGAAAAAGGACTATGCCGCAGTAAACCGGATCGTCGGCGTCAAGTCGCTCGACGAGCAAATCGAAGAAGAAATCTGAGGACCGGTCATGCTCATCCAAGCCATCGTTTTCCTCTTGGTCCTGATCGCGCTGAGCGTGCCGATCGCCGCCGTGCTCGGCCTGCTTGGCATGTACATGTCGAATTTTTATTCGTTCATGCCCCTTCACCTAGCCATCGGCGACATCTTTTGGCAGAACAGTATCGAATTCCTTTTGGTGGCCATTCCGATGTTCGTCCTGATGGGCGAAATCCTGCTTCGATCGGGCATCACCGAAAGAATGTACGAGGGCATGGTGCAATGGCTCGGCTGGCTGCCGGGCGGGCTGATGCATTCGAACATCGGCGCCTGCGCACTGTTCGCGGCGACATCGGGGTCTAGCGTGGCAACGGCGGCGACAATCGGCACCGTGGCGCTGCCGGAAGTCGAGAAGCACAATTACAATGAACGCCTTTTCCTAGGCACCATTGCCGCTGGCGGCACACTCGGCATTCTAATTCCGCCGTCGATCAGTATGATTATTTACGGCCTACTGACCGACACCTCGGTCCCGGAACTCTATCTCGCCGGCTTCATCCCGGGGCTCTTATTGGCCGGGCTGTTCATGCTGACGGTCGCCGTATTTTGCCTGTTTCGCCCGGAATGGGACGGCGATCCGGTGCCGCAGAGCTGGTCGAAGAAAATCAAGTCGCTGAAGGGGTTGCTGCCGCCGCTGTTGATATTCTTGGTCGTCGTCGGTTCGATCTATGCCGGCGTCGCGACACCGACCGAGGGCGCCGCGCTTGGCGTCATCGCCTCGATGGGTCTGGCCTGGCACAACCGGACGCTATCGATAGAGATGCTGAAGCGGGCCATCGAGGGCACCATGCGGACGACGGCGATGATCATGCTGATCATTCTGGCGGCGATCTTCCTCAACTTCATTCTCGCCGCCGTCGGCCTGACCTCGGCGCTGACCAATTTCATCACCGGACTGGGCATAAGCCCGATGCAGACGATGATCGTGATCATCTGCTTCTACATCGTGCTTGGCTGCTTCATGGAAACGCTTTCCATGCTGCTGACCACCGCGCCGCTGATCGTGCCAGTGGTGGTCAGCCTGGGGTTCGACCCGGTGTGGTTCGGCGTTCTGCTGATGGTGCTTTTGGAAACCGCCCTGATCACGCCGCCGATCGGGATCAATTTATATGTGGTGCAGAGCATCCGAAAAACGGGGGGGCTGAACGACGTTATGTTAGGAACTATCCCCTTCGTCATCGCCATGTTCGTGATGTTAGGGCTGCTACTGCTGTTTCCGCAAATCGCACTTTGGTTGCCGCGACAGTTTTATTGACGTTCCGGGAGTTCCGTTGACTCGGACGCCCCCCTGACAGGAGAACTTTGCCATGTGGCAGATTTGGATCGACCGTGGCGGCACCTTCACCGACCTGGTGGCACGGCGGCCGGATGGGGCGCTGATCACTCATAAGCTGTTGTCGGAAAATCCCGAGCGCTATGAGGACGCGGCACTGCAAGGGATCCGCGATCTCCTGGGCCTCTATCCGGGCGACCCAATTCCACCGGGTGCGGTCCGGGTCGTCAAAATGGGAACCACGGTCGCAACCAATGCGCTTTTGGAGCGCAAGGGCGACCGCACCGTTCTCGCCATTACCAAGGGCTTCGGCGATGCGCTCCGGATCGGCTATCAGAACCGGCCACGGCTTTTCGACATGCACATCAAGCTCCCGGAACTTGTCTATGAGAGGGTCGTCGAAGCGCCGGAACGGGTCACCGCCGATGGCAGCGTGATCATGCCCTTGGACGAGACCGCGCTCCGGACCGGATTGCAGCACGCGTTCGATGCCGGCATCCGCGCCTGCGCCATCGCCTTCATGCACGGCTACCGCCATACGGCGCACGAAGCCCGGGCCGGCGAGATCGCTCGGGACATCGGCTTCACCCAGGTTTCGGCGTCGCATCAGGTCAGCCCGTTGATCAAGCTGGTGTCGCGGGGCGACACCACCGTCGTTGACGCCTATCTGTCGCCGATCCTGAGACGCTACGTCGACCGTGTCGCCCGAGATTTGGAAAGCGGCGGCGGCGACGGACCGCGCCTAATGTTCATGCAATCGAACGGCGGATTGACCGATGCCCGGAGGTTTCAGGGCAAGGACAGCATCCTGTCGGGCCCGGCCGGCGGCGTCGTCGGCATGGTCCGAACCGCCCAGATGGGTGGATTCAGCCAAGTCATCGGCTTCGACATGGGCGGCACGTCGACCGACGTCGCGCACTTCGACGGCGAATTCGAGCGCACGCTCGAAACGGTCGTCGCCGGGGTACGAATGCGGGCGCCGATGATGCATATCCACACCGTCGCCGCCGGCGGTGGTTCAATTCTATTTTTCGATGGTGCCCGCTTCAGGGTCGGGCCGGAAAGCGCCGGCGCCAACCCAGGGCCGGCCTGCTATCGGCGCGGCGGTCCGCTTGCGGTCACCGACTGCAACGTGATGCTCGGCAAAATTCAGCCGGACTTCTTCCCACGCGTGTTCGGGCCGAACGGCGACGAGAAGCTCAATGCCGCCGTCGTCCGCGAAAAATTCCTGTCCCTGGCCAAGGAAATCGCCAAGGCCACCGGCGAGGCCGAACGCTCACCGGAGGATGTCGCCGAAGGGTTTCTCAAGATCGCGGTCGAAAACATGGCCAATGCGATCAAACAAATATCGGTTCAACGCGGCTACGACGTCACCGAGTACGTACTCAACTGCTTCGGCGGCGCCGGCGGCCAGCACGCCTGTCTGGTCGCAGACTCGCTCGGCATGAAGACGGTGTTTATCCACCCCTTTGCCGGCGTGCTGTCGGCCTATGGGATGGGGTTGGCGGATGTCCGGGCACTCCGTGAACGCTCGGTGAGCGCCGATCTCGGCGATACTCAAATAACCGGCCTGACGCCGGTTCTCGATGAGATGTCGGCCGATGCCGTGGCTGAGGTCGCCGGCCAGGGTGTCGAGGCGGCGATGATCGAGACGGTCAGGAAGGCGCATCTCCGCTACGATGGCACCGACAGCGCCATTCCTGTCACCGTCGCCGCCGCCGCCGTCATGCAATCCGAGTTCGAGAGCTTGCACCGGCAACGCTTCGGCTTCGTGCCAGAGGGCCGGAAGCTGGTTGTCGAAGCCTTGGCCGTCGAGGCCATCGGCGTTACGGAAAGCGTCATCGACCCCGAGCTTGAGTCCATTTCCGGTGCCGCCGCCATGCGGCCCCGCGCCGTCGTCGCCATGCATACCGGCGCCTCCCAGCACGAAACCCCTGTCTATGCCCGGGAAGCATTCCTCCCCGGCGATACCGTCGACGGTCCGGCGATCATTGCCGAGGCGACCGCGACCACCGTGGTCGAACCGGGCTGGCGGGCCGAAATGAATTCGCGCGGCCACTTGATCCTAAGGCGCATCAAGCCGCGCCCCAAGGTCAACGCCGTCGGCACCGTGGCCGATCCGGTGATGCTCGAGATCTTCAACAATCTGTTCATGTCGATCGCCGAACAGATGGGCGCGACGCTGGCCAATACCGCCTATTCCGTGAACATCAAGGAGCGCCTCGACTTCTCCTGTGCAATCTTCGACACCGTCGGCAATCTGGTCGCCAACGCGCCGCACATGCCGGTGCACTTAGGCTCCATGGGCGAGAGCATCAAGACCGTGATCCGGGAAAACGCCGGCAAGATGAAGCCCGGCAATGTCTACGCGCTGAACGCGCCCTACAACGGCGGCACGCACTTGCCGGACGTCACGGTGATCACGCCGGTCTTCGACGAGGCCGGCCGAGAGATACTATTCTATGTCGGCTCGCGCGGCCATCACGCCGATATCGGCGGCCGCACGCCGGGCTCGGCACCGCCCGACAGCAAGACCATCCACGAGGAAGGCGTGCTGATCGACAATTTCCTCCTGGTCGAGGCCGGCCGGCTCCGCGAACAGGAAACCATGGACCTGCTTCGCTCCGGCAAGTATCCGTGCCGCAACCCAATGCAGAACATGGCCGATCTGACGGCGCAGATCGCGGCCACGGAAACCGGCGTGCGCGAACTTCGCAAGATGATCCAGCATTTCGGCCTCGATGTCGTC
>JAQBZY010000067.1 GCA_027620395.1 Pseudomonadota bacterium | reverse complement strand
CTCGTTATAGAAATTCTCCCAGTCGAAATCAGGCTTGCCGCCGCCGATTCCGGCGACGATGGCGCGGCAGCGCTCGCGGTAGCTCGACACCAAATCCGGTCCGAGGATCATGCCGATGGCCATGAAAAATCCCGGCAGCATGCGCCGGGTTACCGATTTTCGGCTCGGCGGATCTTTGAACAGGTGCGAGAAATTTTTAACCAGCAACCGGTACAGCGGATCCTTGCGCTCGATGTTCCATTGCAATTTTTCACGGGCTTCAGCGAAGGACTCGAACGCCTTCGTGAATTGCGCCTCCATCGTCTTCGCTTGCTCGGCGAAGTCGGCCTGCATGGCATCTAAGTCCTGCAACGAGAGCATCCCGCCCCGGGCCTCGGCGGCAGCCCTGAGTGAGCCGACCATGGAACCGACGCTGCTGGCGGCAAGGGCCCGGCCCTGGGCTTTCGGATCGGCGGAATTTTTCGGCTTGGGGGGTGTTGGCTTGGCGGCGGGTGCGGGCTGGCTCTGCCCGGCGGCGCCGCCCCGCGTGATGATCGGCTTGCCGTCCTTGCCGATCTGAATGATTTCGCCACGCGCCGACGCCGGCTTTCTTTCACCGAACATGACGATTTCTGTTTCTTTGGGCGTTTTCACCATGGCGGCCCGAGAATAATGCCATCCGGCGGCCAATGCCAGAGCTAACGATGGTCCACCGGAACCTCGGCTGGGGGCCGGCAACCCGTTGCAGAAGCGGCCAAAATCCGAAGTCCGGCGGCAGCTTCGATTGACAGCCCCGGGGGCCGGCGCATACGGTCCGCCGACAACGCTTCGGAGCCGCAATGACCGACCGCTTGAACATCGCGCTGGCACAATTGAACCCGATGGTCGGCGACATCGCCGGCAACGCGGTGGCGATCCTTGCCGCCGCCCGGGACGCAAGTGACCGAGGTGCGGATCTGCTGATCACTACCGAGCTGGCCCTTTCCGGCTATCCACCGGAGGATTTGGTGTTGAAGCGCTCGTTTCAGGACCGAATCGAGAGCACCACGCTAAGGATCGCCCGGGATTTGGCCGCCAGCGGCGGGCCGGCGGGGCTGTTGGGGACTCCCTGGCGGGTCGATGGCAAACTCTTCAATGCCGTGCTGTTGTTGGACGGCGGCGCGGTTCAGCACGTCCGGGTCAAGCACGAGTTGCCAAATTACGGCGTTTTCGACGAAAAGCGGGTGTTCGAGGCCGGCCCACTTCCCGGACCGATCCCGTTCAAGAATGTCCGGCTCGGCGTCATGATCTGCGAGGACATGTGGTTTCCCGATGTCGCCGAATGCCTGCAGGAATCCGGCGCCGAAATCCTGATTTCCCTCAACGGCTCGCCGTTCGAAGTCGACAAAGTCGGCGTCCGGCTCAATATCGCCGTCGCAAGGGTCAACGAAACCAAACTGCCGGCGATTTACGTCAATCAGGTCGGCGGCCAGGACGAACTCGCCTTCGACGGCGGCAGCTTCGTCGTCGACCGCGAATACAAGATGAAATTGCGGGCACCGTTCTGGCGGGACGCGGTGGTGATCAGCGAATGGACGCGGAGCACGGACGGCTGGCATTGCGCCGAAGGCTTGGTGCAACCGAGCCTGGATGCGACCGAGAACATCTATTCGGCGATGCTGCTGGGGCTCCGCGACTACGTCGGCAAGAACCGGTTTCCGGGCGTCGTGATCGGATTATCGGGCGGCATCGACAGCGCGCTTTCCGCCGCCGTTGCCGTCGATGCGCTGGGGTCCGATCGGGTCAAGGCGGTGATGATGCCGTCGCCCTATACCTCCAAGGACTCCCTCGAAGACGCCGCCGCCGTCGCCAAGATGCTCGGCATCGGCTTGGACAGCATCGACATCGGTCCGGCGATGCGGGCCTTCGACGGCATGCTCGCCGACGTCTTCAAGGGGCACGGGCCCGACATCACGGAAGAGAACATTCAAGCCCGGAGTCGCGGCACCGCCTTGATGGCGATCTCCAATAAACTCGGCCACATGGTGCTCACCACCGGTAACAAGTCGGAAATGTCGGTCGGCTATGCGACGCTCTATGGCGATATGTGTGGCGGCTTTTCGGTCCTGAAGGATCTCTATAAGACGACCGTGTTCGAGGTTTCCAATTGGCGCAATGCGCATCGGCCTGACGGCGCCTTGGGACCGGCCGGGCCGGTGATGCCGGAGCGGGTGATCACCAAGCCGCCGACGGCCGAGCTAAGGCCCGATCAAAAGGATGAGGATTCGCTGCCGCCGTACCACGTTCTGGATGGTATTCTGATCGGCCTCGTCGAGGAAGAGCTGTCGGTCGAGAATGTCGTCGGCCGCGGCTTCGACGCCGAAACCGTGAAGCGTATCTGGCGGATGCTGGACCGGGCCGAGTACAAGCGCCGCCAGGCGCCGCCGGGTGTCAAGATATCCAGGCGCGCCTTCGGCCGCGACCGCCGCTATCCGATCACCAACGGCTTCACCAATCAGTTGGACGACAAGCCGTGACGCTTAGGCTACACAATACGCTCAGCCGGGCCAAAGAGACCTTCGAGCCGGCCGACCCGAACAATGTGCGGCTCTATGTCTGCGGGCCGACCGTCTACGATCTGGCGCACGTCGGCAACGCCCGGCCGGTGGTTGTGTTCGATGTTCTGGCCAGATTGCTGAGGCACCTCTATGGCGCCGATCACGTGACCTATGTCCGCAATATCACTGACATCGACGACAAGATTAACGCCCGGGCCCGCGAACGTGGCGTCCCGATCCGCGTCTTGACGGAACAGACCGCCGAAGTCTTCGCCTCCGACATGACGGCCTTGGGCGCGGCCCGGCCCGATGTCGAGCCGCGCGCCACCGAGACGGTGCCGGAAATGATCGATATGACCCAAGTGCTGATCGAAAAGGGATTTGCCTACGTCGCCGACCGGCATGTGCTGTTCGAGGTCGCGAAGATGCCCGACTACGGACGCCTTTCGGGACGCAACCGGGACGAAATGATCGCCGGCGCCCGGGTCGAGATCGCGCCCTACAAGCGCGACCCGGCCGACTTCGTGCTGTGGAAGCCGTCCGACGCCGAAACGCCCGGCTGGGACAGCCCGTGGGGGCGCGGCCGGCCCGGCTGGCACATCGAGTGCTCGGCGATGAGCCGCAAATACTTGGGCGACGAGTTTGACATCCACGGTGGCGGCGTCGATTTGGTGTTTCCGCATCACGAAAACGAAATCGCGCAATCACGCTCGGCGCTCGGCACTCAGGCGATGGCGCGCTATTGGATGCACAACGGCTATCTGATGGCCGAAGGCGAAAAGATGTCGAAATCGCTCGGCAACTTCTACACCGTGCACGAGTTGCTAGACGAGTTTCCCGGCGAAGCGATCCGGTTGTTGCTTTTGAAAACGCATTACCGCCAGCCGCTCGACTTTACCAAGGATGGCCTCGCTGAAGCGAAGCGGGAGCTTGACGGATTTTATGGCGCACTTCGGGAGTCCAAGAATACCGGACGCATTGCCACGATGCCGCATCCGATCATACTGGAAGCTCTTCAGGACGATCTGAACACACCGCGCGCGATGAGCGAATTGCATCGACTTTCGGGATTGGTCAATACCTCCGCCGATGATGGCGCGCGCGCGGCAAACATGAGCGTCCTTTCGGCGTCCGCGGAACTTCTCGGCCTGCTGCGGCAGAATCCCGAGGATTGGTTCAAGTGGGCGCCGAAGTCCCGGCTCGCTGGCCTTTCGGACGCCGATATCGATGCCCTGGTGGCGGCCCGCGTCGAGGCCAGAAAGGCCAAGGATTTTGCCGCGTCGGATCGGATCCGGGATGAACTGAAAGCCGCTGGCGTGATGCTTGAGGACGGGCCGGCGGGGACGCTTTGGCGGCGCGGCTGAGCGTCAGCCGAAAGCGCGGTAGCGCTTGGCGATTTCTTCCTCTTCCATGTCGGCTTCGATGACCCGGTAGGCGTCGGCCATGGCCTTGGTCCGAACCGGGCCGGACCAGGCGTCGCCAGATGCCGGCAACGGCGCGTCATCGGTCGCGAAATGCAGCGCTAACTCGTTGAACAGGGCGAGCATGGCATTGTAGGCCAGAACCTCCAGGTCCATGAATTTGCCCGCCAGCGGCACCGGAAACCTTTTCACGGCGACGATGGTGCCGCTGTCGACGGTCGGTGCCATTTCATGGACCGTGACACCGAACTCCGCCGCTCCCTCGTAGACGGCAAAAAAGGCGACTTGGCTGCCAGGATACTCGGGCGGTCCGGGATGAAAGTTATAGGCCGGGCCGGCCAGGGAATTCAGCACCGTTGCCGGCACGATCACGTCGGTGCAGAAACCGATCAGGCGCCGCCCAGGTGCCGGTGGGTCGCACGCTGCACACAATTCTTGCCCGGAAGTTACGCCAATGACGGATACATTTGGTGCGTGAGCGTTCAATATGGGCGCCAAATGGCAGGCTTCCAATTCACCGGTCAGCAGTATGATTTCGTGGGGCATTTCAAGAAACTAGCATGCCGCAACAGAAGAGGGTAGGCTCGTTCTCGAGTGCTGGGCGAGCATTGATGTTCCAATGCTGCGGTCCAAGTTGGATAAATGATAAGACCGAACGGTCGATCGATGTCGCTCTTGAGTGAAGATCCTCGGCTTCGAAGCAAAAGTGTTGTTTCGTTGCATGTCGGTGTCGCCGGTCGCTGTCCGGCGATCAAACAACGATGGAAACGAGCGGCATGATGAACATAGGATATTCTTTCCTACCCTGCCTCGCCGGACCGGCCCCTTGTGCTGCCGGTGGTCGAGTGACGCCGCATGACGGAACCAGCGCCGCCGCCGGGAGTGGACATGGCTGACGGCGTCGAAAATAACGCGGCTGGCAGAGGCAGCGCGGTTCCCAAGGCGTATATCGATCTGGTCAGGACGTTGTCGCACCAATTGAGAACACCGCTCAGCACCATCATCGGTTTCGCCGACATGATGGAAAGCGAGCTTTTCGGCGCGCTCGGGAACCCGATTTACCGCGAATACGCCGCCGACATCAACCGCGCCGGACGGTCGATCCTGGATTCCGTCGATGATCTTTTCGACACCGCCAGATTCGAACGCTTTCAGTCGTCGGAGCGCGATTTCCGCCATCTCATCGAACTCGCTCCCGATCTTATTTGTATTTGCCGCGAAGGCGTCATTGAACTGATCAATCCGGCCGGCGCCAGCATGCTAGGGGTGTGGCCGGTCGACATCCTGATCGGACGAAAATTCATCGATTTCGTTCACCCCGAATACCACGACATGGTCGGCGGCACGATTCAGGATCTGGTCGCGGCGAAACTCCGCATTCCGATGAAACTGAACCACAGTGAAACCAGTGGCGTCGACGTCGAGATGGCGGCATTGCCGTACCGAGACGAGCGCGACAACGATACCGGCGCCGTGATGCTGATGGCGCGAGACGTGACGGAACGCAATCGCGCCCTTCGTACCGTTGCGGCGCGGGAAGAAAACCTTCGCATGGTGATGAACGCCGTCGCCGACGGCATCCTGACGATCGCCGAAAATGGCAATATTGAAATGGCCAACGCGGCGGTGGAAAAAATGTTCGAGCACCGCAATGGCGAGTTGGTGGGGGGAAACATCGCCGCCCTGATGCCTGGCCTCGGTCCGGGCGACGACGGCATCGCGACACTCGCAAGTTTCATCGGCGTCACTCGCGAAGTATCCGGCACTCGTAAATCCGGCACCGTGTTTCCAATCGAAGTTGCGGTCAGTGAAATGCACATCGGTGGCGCGCGGCGCCTGATCGCCGCCGTCCGCGACATCACGGTAAGGAAGAGTTTCGAGGGCCGGCTCCGCCACATGGCGACCCGGGATTCGCTGACCGGCCTCGCCAACCGAAACCTGTTCAACGAACGTTTAGAGGTGGCGATCCAGCGTTGTAACGATCAAGGGTCGCAGATCGCCGTTTGTTACATCGATCTCGATCAATTCCAGAACATCAATGACGCCTTCGGGCATGAAGTCGGCGATGCCGTGATCAAGGCCGCCGGCGAACGGCTACAAGATTGCATTCGCCCCAACGACACCGTCGCCCGGGTCGGCGGCGATGAATTTCACATCATCATTGATGGCATTGCCTGCACCGACGAGGCACACGACCTCGCGGCACGGTCGCTCTCGGCGTTGTCGATCCCATACAACATCGATGGACAGGAAATCTATTCCTCGGCCAGCATCGGCGTCGGCATTTTCCCCGATCACGCAAATTCGGCGTCGGATCTGATGCGCAATGTCGACACCGCCGCGAATGCGGCCAAGCGCGGTGGTCGCGCCAATTATCGCTTTTACACAAAACGAATGTCGGAGGAAGTTCATCGCCGGGTCACAATCGGTCACGAGCTGCGCCGGGCCATGGAGCGGGACGAATTCACGCTATTCTATCAAGCCAAAGTCGATCTCGCGTCGCGTCTGATCGTCGGCGCCGAGGCTCTTCTGCGGTGGAACAGCGCCGCTTTGGGTCCGGTGTCGCCGGAAGAATTCGTTCCCATCGCCGAGGAAACCGGCCTCATCGTTCCGATCGGTGAATGGGTACTCACGACCGCCTGCATGGATGCCGCCAAGTGGCCGTCGCCGGCAGGCCGGCCCATTCAAGTCGGCGTCAATCTTTCGGCATTGCAATTCTATCAAGGCGATCTGATTTCCGTGGTGCGGCACTGCTTGGACGCATCGCGCCTCGATGCCACTCGGTTGGATCTCGAGTTGACCGAAAGCATGCTGATCGAAAAGCCAGCCGAAACCATTCGTGCTCTAAGGGAGCTCAAGGATCATGGCATCTCGATTTCGATGGATGACTTCGGAACCGGCTATTCGTCTCTCAGTTACCTGACTCGCTTCCCGCTGGATACGCTGAAGATCGACCGCTCCTTCGTGATCAATCTGCCGCAAGATAACGATGCCGCGGTGATCGCACGGGCGATTGTCGGCATGGCCAAGCAACTGGATTTACATATCGTCGCCGAGGGTGTCGAAACCGATGATCAGGTTGCTTTTCTGGGCGGGCTCGGCTGTCATGTCGGCCAGGGTTATTTGTT
>JAQBZY010000066.1 GCA_027620395.1 Pseudomonadota bacterium | reverse complement strand
CCGACCAAGGCGGCGAAATCGACGTGCGCCGTCAGATCATGTTCACCGAGATCGGCACGCGGATCGGCGAACGCGTGACCAGATAGCGCCTGCAAGGTTTCGCCCAAGGCACTTTCCGCGTGCCCATAGTCGATCAGGAGCGCCGCGCCGCCGTCCGCCGCCAACCGCGCCGCAAGGGTGTGAACGATACGCCCGGCCACCGGCGAAACCTCGAAGATTGCACCCGGCGCGGCGTCCCGAAATGCGGCCGGCACGAACTTGTCGACCCGCTCGCCGCCGGTGCCGAAGCGGAAACCACGGCCGGCATCGTCCAATTCGATTGAACGTTCCCGCCAACCATCCGGCGTCTTGATCAATTGCCGGATCGGCAGCGCGTCCAGGAACTCGTTGCCGATCACGATCGCCGGCCCCGTCGGCACCTGCGACAAATCACGACACCAAGTGGCACCGGCATCCTTGAGCGCCAGCTCCTGTTTGGCCTTAAGCACCGGCGAAATCTCAATGAGATGCACCTGGGCGGCGGCCAGGAACTCTGGCACGCCTCTGGCGGCGCGAAGCGCATCGGCCATCAACGTGCCGCGCCCGGGGCCCAATTCGATCAGATGCACGGTGGCCGGCGCGCCCATGGCCCGCCATTGATGCGCCACCCAAAGTCCGATCAACTCGCCGAACATCTGGCTGATCTCGGGCGCGGTGATGAAATCGCCGGCCCGGCCGAGCGGGTCACGGGTCATGTAATAGCCGTGCTCAGGATCGCCCAGGCAGGCTTCCATGTATTGTTGAACGGTGAGCGCACCCTGGGCCCGCATCCGAGCGATCAGCCGGGCCGCCAGCGGCGTCACGTTCCGGCCCGGCCCGGCCGGCAGGCACGATAGACGAACCAAAGCCCGATCCCGATCATCGGCAGCGACAGCCACTGACCGTAGGTGCTGCCGAAAACGAGCAGACCCATGTCCGGTTCCGGCTCGCGGAACACCTCGCCGATGGCCCGGGCGATACCGTAGCCGGCGATGAAGACGCCCATGCGGAGACCGGCACGCCGGCGAACTTCGGGCCGCATCGACAGCAGAAACAGGACCACCAACAGGATCGCCCCCTCCATGACCGCTTCGTAAAGTTGGCTCGGATGCCTTGGGCTCGGGCCGCCGGTCGGGAACACCACCGCCCACGGCATATCTGTCGCCCGGCCCCACAACTCGCCATTGATGAAATTGGCGATCCGCCCGAAGAACAACCCGATCGGCGCCGCGCATCCCAAAAGATCGCCGAACCGAAGCGGGTCGATGCCCCGCCGCCTGGTGAATACGATCCCGGCGACGACGACACCGATGAAGCCGCCATGGAACGACATCCCGCCCTCCCAGACGGCGATTATCTTGGCCGGGTTCTCAAAATAATATCCGGGCGCATACAGCAGCACCTGGCCGAGCCGTCCGCCGACGATGATCGCGATGGTGGCCCAGGTCAGAAAGTCATCGACGGCGAGGCCATCGCAGACGACCGGCGCCTGGGCGGCGAGCCTGCGGATATAGATCCAGCCGAGCACCAGACCGGCGATGTAGGCCAGCGAATACCAACGCACGGCGAAGATGCCGACTTGAAAGATTACCGGGTCGATGTTGGGAAAAGCGATGGCGAATGTCATCTGCCGACGTCAGCGGTACGGCTCGCCGGACGCGAGATAGTCGCGGACGTAACGCCCGACGCCGTCTTCAAGGCTCGTGAATTGTCCTTTGTATCCGGCGGCGCGGAGCCGCTCCATCCGCGCCTCGGTGAAGTACTGATACTTGTCGCGGATATCTTCCGGCGTCGGCACGTACTCGACCTTGAACGGCGTGCCACAGGCGCCGTAGACGGCGCGGGCGAGATCGGCGAAGCTTCGCGCCTTGCCGCTGCCCATGTTGAAGATGCCGCTGACCTTGTTGTTTTGGAGCAGCCACGACACGACGTCGACGCAATCGTCGACGCTGACAAAATCGCGCAGCTGACCGCCGTCCTCGACATCCGGCCGATGCGATTTGAACAGCCGGCAGGCCCCGCCGCCGAGCGCCAAGGGCGCGATCTGCGCGACGACGCTTTGCATTCGGCCTTTGTGATATTCGTTGGGCCCGTAGACGTTGAAAAAGCGAAGTCCGACCCATTGCGGCGGTGCCGCGTGTCCGGCCACGATCGATGCCGCCACCCAGCGGTCAAAAAGTATTTTTGACCAGCCGTAGGCGTTCAAGGGCCTGAGTGCCGAAAGCGCCGCCATCGAGCCGTCGTCATCAAAACCATTGGCCCCGTCGCCATAAGTCGCCGCCGATGATGCATAGATGAACGGCTTTCCGTGCCGCGCGCACCAATGCCAGAGATCGCGGCTCAGGCGGAAATTGGTCTCGACGATCAAATCGACGTCGGTCTCGGTGGTCGCCGAAATGGCGCCCATGTGAATGACGGCGGATATGCTTTCCGGATGCCTCGCAAGATGTGCCTGGAGGGCATCTGGATCAATGACGTCGGCCAGCGTGCGGGCGGCGACATTGCGCCACTTGTCGGCATCGCGAAGCCGGTCCGCGATCGCGACCGGCCCTAAGTCCAGGCGTTCGATCCCCCAGACGATGTTCGACCCGATGAACCCGGCGCCGCCGGTAACAAGATACATGCCCTGCCGCTCCATGGTGCCGGACCCGCGTCCTTATAGGCCGAGCATCCGCCGCCAGGCAAGCCAAGGCAAGGCAAGCCGCCGCCCGGCAAGCCAAGGCAAGGCAAGCCGCCGCCACACCGGGCTTACGGCTTCACAGGACTGCGAATACCCGCTAAGACATTGAAGACGCCGCCCGGGTCGGCTGGAACGGGGCTCCGATGTATCAGGGTCGCCTGCACGAACGAAAAGACGTGGCGCTGGCCGGCAGCATCCGGCGATCCGAGGATGCACTCCCCGGCGCCGACTGCGAAATCCTCGATCTTTCCGTCGGTGGCGCTAAACTAAAACTCCCGATGGCGATACCGGCCGAGACTGCGGTTCACTTAGGACTTGGCAATATCGGCGAATTCGCTGCCACACTCGCCTGGTCCCGGCCACCGTTGGCCGGGGTCTACTTTAAAGACGGCCCGGAAGTGATGAACGAGGTGATCATCGCGGTAGCGCTCTACGGTACCTGAAGGAATATTTGGGATCGCCGACGCACGCTCCGGCCAAAGGAAAGGAACCGACATGCAAACATCCAACCGCATCCTCGACGACTTGGCCCGGGTCGCCAATGGCGCCGTTTCAACGCTGGCCGGCGTCAAGGACGAGATCGACATTCTGATCCGCCAGCGCGTCGAACGTCTTTTGGCCGGCGCCGACATGGTGCCGCGCGATGAATTCGACGCCGTCAAGGCGATGGCCGCGAAGGCCCGGACCGAACAGGAAAAACTCGAAGCCCGGGTGCAGGCGCTGGAGGCCAAGCTCGGCCTCGCCGGCAAACCGAAGGGCAGGGCCAAACCCAAAGCGACGCCGGCCAGCAAGCCACGCGCCAAGAAGTCTTAGTCACCGAGCGCCCCCTCACCTAACCTCTCCCCCATGCGTGAGGGAGAGGTTAGGTGAGGGGGTTTGAATGCCGGGGTGCCGCGGCTAAACCGCCAAGTCTTCACCGCGGATGGCGCGCTCGATCAGGGCCAGGGATTCGTCGCGGCCATACAGCGCGAAAAACGAACCCATGCGTGGCCCTTGGCTTTGACCCAAAAGAATTTCATAGAGCGCTTTGAACCAGTCCTTGAGTTCCGGAAACGCCTCGCGCTTGCCGATTTCATAGACCTCGGTTTGCAAGGCTTCGGCATCGGCGTCGGCCGGCATCGACCTGATCTTCGCCGCCAGGTCGGTCAGGGCCTGACGCTCGGCCTCGCTTGCTTTGCGGTACGTCATCGCCGGTTTCACGAAGTCGCGGTAATAGTTGACGGCGTAGGTGACTAGGCTATCTAGGATCGGTGCCGTGTCTGGGTTGGCGCCCGGGCGGTACCGGCTGATGAAGTGCCAGAGCACCGCCTTGTCGTCGCTGTGGCAAACGCCGGCCAAATTTAAGAGAATGTTGAAGCTAAGATGCGCGGCCTCGGCCGGCGGATTGCCGGCGTGAATGTGCCAGACCGGATTGTCGAGGCGTTGCTTGGTGTCCTGCCCCGGGAATCCGGCGAGGCTTCGAATATACTCGTCGACCTGGCGCGGAATGACATCGAAATGGAGCCGCTTCGCCGTCTTCGGCTTTTGATACATGAAATATGAAAGACTTTCCGGCGGCGCGTAACGGAGCCATTCCTCGACCGAGAGACCATTGCCGCGCGACTTGGAAATCTTCTCGCCCTGCTCATCGAGAAACAATTCGTAGGAAAACCCGGCCGGCGGCTTGCCGCCCAAGATACGGCATATTTTCGAACTCAACGTGACGCTGTCGATCAGATCCTTGCCCGACATTTCGTAGTCGACGCCAAGCGCATACCAGCGCATCGCCCAATCGGCCTTCCACTGTAATTTACAGTGGCCGCCGGTGACCGGCGTCTCGATGCGCTTTCCGTCCTCGCGCTGATAAACGATGGTCCCGGCGGCAACGTCGCGCTCCAGCACCGACACCTGCAACACCTGCCCGCTTTCGGAACAGACCGGCAGAAACGGGCTATAGGTCCGCCGCCGTTCTTCGCCCAACGTCGGCAGGATGACGTTGATCACCTGATCGTAGCATTCGAGAACCCGCATCAGCGCCTGGTCGAAGCGTCCCGACGCATAGCAATCGGTGGCGCTGACGAACTCGTAATCGAAGCCGAAAGTATCGAGAAACGCACGCAGCCTGGCGTTGTTGTGATGGCCAAAGCTTTCGTGGGTTCCGAACGGATCGGGTATCCGGGTCAGGGGCCGGCCCAGGTGCCGGGCGACCATGTCCTGGTTGGGCACGTTGTCGGGCACTTTCCGAAGCCCATCCATGTCGTCGGAAAATGCGAACAGCTTGGACGGCAACGGCGACAATTGCTGGAACGCGTTTCGGACCCACGTCGTCCGGGCGACCTCGCCGAAAGTGCCGATGTGCGGCAACCCGGACGGACCGTAGCCTGTTTCGAACAGCACGTAGCCCTTCTCCGGAACTTTGCCGGCAAGCCGCTTGGTGATCTCGCGGGCCTCGGCAAAAGGCCAGGCGTTGGAGCTCTCGGCGAGGGCCGCGGTATCGTTCATCGGGCTCATCCATGCAGGGCCGTTACGGGCCGGATCCGGGGTCCGGACACTAGGCGCCGGGAGCCGGAGAATCAATAGACCGGCAACTCGACGCAAAGCCGTCACGCCGCATCTCGGCAACTTCGTCCTTGCCGGGCCGGGCCGATCTTGATTGCATGGCACAGCCTCGAAACAATAAGAAGGAAACATCGACATGAACATCAAGCGCCATGACTCCGGCGACATCCTAAGCACCGCCGTCGAATGTAACGGCATCGTGTTTCTGTGCGGCATGGTCGCCGACAACTTGGACGCCGACATCAAGGGTCAGACCGAGGATTGCCTGAAGCAGATCGACGAGGCGCTGGCCATGTGCGGCGCCGACAAAACGAAACTGCTATCGGCCACCGTCTACATCACCGATATCAGCCAGAAGCCGAAAATGAACGAAGCCTGGACCGCGTGGCTAGGCAAAAACGGCCGGCCAACGAGGGCCTGCATTCAGGTGACTCTGGCATCACCCCGGGAACTGGTCGAAATCGTCGTCAGCGCCGCCAAGTAACGCGGCCCCGCAGGGCCCGGAAACACACGTCTTGGACAGCAAGGAGTCGAAACCGGGCGACCGCGGCAACGCCATGCTCGGCATTGGCTATATGCTGGCCGCAACGCTGTTGACGGCGGGCATGAACTCGGCCGCCCGACACCTGACCGATACGGTGCATCCGTTCGAGTTGGTGTTCTTCCGCAATCTGTTCGCCTTTGTCGCGATCTCGCCGATGCTGATGCGGGTCGGGCTCGGCGCGTTCAAGACCGAGCGGCTCGGCGCCCACATCGGCCGGGCGTCGCTCAATGTCGTCAACATGATGTTTTGGTTCACCGCCATCAGTCTGGCGCCGCTTTCCGAGGTAGTGGCCTTGGGCTTCACGGCGCCGATCTTCGCAACCATCCTCAGCGTGCTTATTCTGGGCGAAATCGTCGGTTGGCGGCGCTGGTTTGCGATCCTGATCGGGTTCGGCGGCGCCATGGTGATCCTGCAACCCGGCTTCGAACAGATCCAACTCGGCCAGGCGCTGACGCTTATGGCCGCGGTGACGTGGGCCGGGTGTCTGTTGATCATCAAATCTCTGAGCCGGACCGAAAGCAGTCTCACCATCGTCGCCTACATGACGGTCCTGATGACGCCGCTTTCCTTGCTGCCGGCGCTGTTCTTCTGGCAATGGCCAACGATGACCGAGCTCGCATGGCTGGCCTTCATCGGCGCCGCCGGCGCAGCCGCACAGTATTGCTTGGCGCAGTCGCTCCACGAGGCCGATATCAGCGTCGTGATGCCGATCGATTTCATGAAATTAGTCTGGATCGGGCTGATCGCCTACATCGCCTTCGGGGAAACGCCGGCGATGACGACCTGGATCGGCGGCATCATCATTTTCGCCAGCGGTGCCTTCATTGCCAGGCGGGAAGCGGTGCGGCGCAAGTCCGCCGGTCCGACCTGACCGCTCGCGGCGACCCGTTCAATACATCCGACTGCCGTTGGCCACACCGAGATCGGGCTGCAGCAGCACCACCTCGCCAGCGGCGTCGGGAACACCGAGCACCAAGGCTTCCGACATGAATTTGCCGATCTGCTTCGGCGGAAAATTGACGACGCCCAAGATCTGCCGGCCGGGTAGCGTCTCCGGATCGTAGTGCTTGGTGATCTGCGCCGAGGTCTTGCGTTCGCCAATTTCGGGCCCGAAGTCGATCCACAGCTTGATCGCCGGCTTCCGGGCTTCCGGGTAAGGCTCGGCCCGCAAGATGGTGCCGACGCGAATATCGACCTTCAGAAAATCGTCGAATGACAGGGGCATGGCGGAATCCTAGGGTGGCGGTCTCGGTTATCCAGATTTGATAACGGCTTTTGCCATTCGGATCAAAGCGGCGATCACAAA
>JAQBZY010000065.1 GCA_027620395.1 Pseudomonadota bacterium | reverse complement strand
CTGAGGAGCGGCGTAGCCGCGTCTCGAAGGATGAAACAATAAGTCATTCTTTATGCAGATTGGTATGACCTGCGGTCCTCCTCAGGATGAGGAAAATGGATAAGCCGTGAAAACAATGTCCTCATGCTGAGGAGGACCGCAGGTCCGTCTCGAAGCATGGCCACTAGACGATTCAGACTGAAGACGTGCGCGCCGCATGAATGGCGGCGATGGCCGATGCCGCGAGCCGCGCTTGCGGCGGATCGGCGCGGCTGGTCAGCACCACCGGCACCTTGGCGCCGAGCACCACGCCGGCGGCGAGCCCGCTCCGGAAATACACCAGCATCTTAAAAAGCCCGTTGCCCATTTCGATGTTGGGCACCACCAGGATGTCGGCGTTGCCGGCGACGGGGCTCGCGATATTCTTGAGCTTGGCGGCGTCCGGCGAAACCGCGTTGTCGAACGCGAACGGGCCATCGACGATGGCGCCGGTGATCTCGCCCGCATTGGCGCGTTCGACAATTTTTCGGGCCAACATGGTCGAGGGCATCGACGGCAGCACCGATTCCGAGCCCGACAGCATCGCCACTTTCGGCTCGGCGTATCCAAGCGACTGCGCCAGCGCGATCGAATTCGAGACGATGTCCATCATAGTCCGTTCGTCGGGTGCGACATTGACGGCGCCGTCGGTGATCATCAGGGCGCGGTCGGAGCCCGGCACCGTCATATGAAAGACGTGGCTGACACGCTTGCCGGTGCGGAGCCCGGCGTCCTTGGCCAGCACCGCCTTCATCAGGGCGTCGGTATGCACATGTCCCTTCATGATCGCCGCAACCTCGTTGGCCTTGGCCAATTGGGCAGCGGCATCGGCGGACTTTTCCTCCGGCCCGGCGTTGACGATCCGAAAGCGCGAGATATCCCAGCCAATGTCATGCGCCAGCTTCTTGATGTCGGCGGCGTCACCGACCAGAACCGGCTCGATCAGGCCGGTCTCGGCCGCTTGGCGGGCGCTCAAAAGCACCACCGGATGATCGGCGCCGGCGACGGCCATCGGTTGCGCCGGGAGCGCCCTGGCTAGGCTCATCAGGGCGGCTGGAACCTCGAAGGGGAGTTTGCTCAGCATGGATGCATATTAAACAAGAAAAGCGGGCCGGCGCACGCGCCGGCCCTGGTTAGGTTGCCGTAGACCATTCGTTCCGAGCATCACATCGGCTGCTGCGGACGGAAATCCTTCGGATCGATGCCGGCGACCGCGACCGGCTTTTTCATGGCATCGCGGCGGAACGGCTCGCCCAGTTCCTGGTTGAGCAGCACTTCGATGAAGGTGGTGACGCCCTTTTTCTGCGCCTCGCAGGACGCCTTCAGCGCCTTGGTCAGCTCGGCCTGCGTCTTCACCTGCACGCCCTTGAGCCCGCAGCCTTCGGCGACCTTGGCGTAGCTCAGGCCGGGGTCGAGTTCGGTGCCGACGAAATTGTCTTCGTACCAGAGCGTGGTGTTGCGCTTTTCCGCGCCCCATTGATAGTTCCGGAAAATCACCATGGTGATGCCCGGCCAATTTTCGCGGCCGATCGACGACATTTCGTTCATCGAAATGCCGAAGGCGCCGTCGCCGGCGAAACCGATGCAAGGCACGTCCGGTTTGGCGATCTTGGCGCCGATGATCGACGGGAAGCCGTAGCCGCAGGGACCGAACAGGCCCGGCGCCAGATACTTGCGGCCTTCCTCGAAGGTCGGATAGGCGTTGCCGATGGCGCAGTTGTTGCCGATGTCCGACGAGATGATGGCGTCCTTCGGAAGGCCCGCTTGGATGGCGCGCCACGCTTGCCGCGGCGACATGTAATCCGGATCTTTCTTGCGGGCGCGCGCGTTCCAGGTGGTGCCCGGATCGTCGTCCTCGTGGTCCATGCTGGAAAGTGCCTGCAGCCACGCCGACTTCGACTGATGGATCAAGGCCTTCCGCTCGGCGCGGCCGGCGTCACCGGCCTTAGCCGACAGTAGCGCCAGTATTTGTTCGGCGACCTGCTTGGCGTCGCCCTGAATGCCGACGCTGACCCGTTTGGTCAGGCCGATGCGGTCGGCGTTGATGTCGACCTGGATGATCTTGGCGTTCTTCGGCCAGTAATCGATGCCGTAGCCCGGCAGCGTCGAAAACGGATTCAAGCGGGTGCCGAGGCCCAACACGACGTCGGCCTTGGAAATCAATTCCATCGCCGCCTTGGAACCATTGTAGCCGAGCGGCCCGACCGACAGCGGGTGCGAGCCCGGAAAAGCGTCGTTATGTTGATAGCCGCAGCAGACCGGCGCATCCAAGCGCTCGGCCAACGCCTTGGAAGCCTCGATGGCGTCGCCGATGACGACGCCGGCGCCATTCAGGATCACTGGGAATTTGGCTTCCGACAAAAGTTTTGCCGCCTCGGCGATGGCCTTCTTGCCGCCGGCCGGACGTTCGAAACGGACGATCTGCGGCAGGTCGATGTCGATAACCTGGGTCCAGTAGTCGCGCGGAATGTTGATCTGCGCCGGCGCCGAGCCGCGCCACGACTTCTCGATCACCCGGTTCAGAACTTCGGCGATGCGCGACGCGTCGCGGACTTCTTCCTGGTAACAAACCATTTCGGCAAACATCGGCATCTGGTTGACTTCCTGGAAGCCACCCTGGCCGATGGTTTTGTTGGCCGCCTGCGGCGTCACCAGAAGCATCGGTGTGTGGTTCCAGTAGGCGGTCTTGATGGCGGTCACGAAGCCGGTGACGCCGGGACCGTTCTGGGCAATGGCCATGGCCATCTTGCCCGATGCCCGGGTGTAGCCGTCGCAAATCAGCCCGCCGTTGGTTTCGTGCGCCACGTCCCAGAACTTGATGCCGGCCCGCGGAAACAAATCCGAGATCGGCATGAAGGCCGAGCCGATGATTCCGAACGCGTGCTCGATCCCGTGCATTTGCAGGACCTTCACGAAGGCTTCTTCAGTTGTCATCTTGGTCATGTCTTGAGTTTCCTCTCCCTAGGTCGCCCGTTGTCGATAGCCTGGGGCGGCGTCCATGATATTTGCGAAACCGTGCCGGCGATACCGCGCGTCGTGCGTAGCAACGCTTTCCGGTTCGGAGGCAAGGCTATAATTCAGATTAATGAGACAATTTGTCCCGTAAATTGAGACTATGTGTGCCAGAATTTTTATCCCCGGTCAAGATCATCCGGCTCGGAAAACCAGACCCAGGGCCCATTTAGGGGTATCGAGAGGCGCTTCCTTAGGTCCAGATTTGGCATTTCCGTGGGGCCAACTGGGGTTTGCGTCGCAAGCCCCGCAAAAAATGCATGCGCCCATGCGATCTTGAAGCGTGCATCCACCGCCATCGCCGGGCAAGTTGGCGACATTTGTATATATCCAGACCGGGAGATTAATTTATGACCGAGCCCCAGAAGGATCCCAAGACCTTACTGCAACTCGCCGGCGCTGATCTGACGCCGGGCCGGTTAGCTGAATCGGCGTTGGTGCTGATCGACATTCAAAATGAATACCTGAGCGGTCCACTGGCGCTGCCGGATGCCGCCAACGCTGTCGAGCAGGCGCGGGCATTGTTAGAGAAGGCGAGGGCCGCCAAGACACCGATCTTTCATATCGCTCACAAGGGCAAAGCCGGAGGGCCCTTCGACCGCGATGCGGCGCGCGGCGCCATCGTTGACGCGGTGGCGCCGGTCGATGGCGAGGCGGTGATCGAAAAGGGGTTGCCGAATTCATTCGCCGGCACGGACTTGCACGCCGAACTTGGTAAAATCGGCCGCAAGAACTTGATCCTGGCCGGCTTCATGACGCACATGTGCATCAGTTCGACGGCCCGAGCCGCCCTCGATCACGGCTATCGGGTGACCATTGATGCCGCCGCCTGTGCGACCCGCGACCTGCCGGACGGTAAGGGCGGTGCGATTGCCGCCAGCCTCGTTCACGATGTCGCGCTGGCCGAGCTTTCGGACCGCTTCGCCATCATCGCCCGCAGCCCAGCGGAGATCGTTTAGGCCTCGCTCGGTCGAAGGCGCTTCCAGAAGACGACGGTGTCGCAAAGCGACCCGTCCGGCATCAGGGCGTAATCGGGAATGATGCCGGACTCCTGCCAGCCGAGCTTGGAATAGAGCCGATAGGCGTCGCTGTCGCGGACGGTATCCAAGACCAGAAGCCAGCGGCCGAGACTGGCCGCCTCCGCTTCCGCCGCCGCCAACAGCGCCGCTGCCACGCCCTGCCGCCTGGCCCGGCGGTGCACGAGCATCTTGGCGATTTCGGCGCGGTGCGGTTGGTTCGGTTTTCTGACCAGATGCAACAACACAGTCCCGAGGGCGCCCTGATCGTCCTCGGCGACGAACAGAATGGCATCGCCGGCCATCGACTCGGCCTCGATCGAATTCCAGAACGCCAGCGATTCGTCGACCGGGAACGGGTGCATGAAGCTGACCGACGCGCCACCGTCGACGCAATCCTTCAAGACGGCGGCGATGCCGAGCTTGGTATTAGCGTCAAGCTTTCCGCTCAGCTTCCGGATGTTCATATGGCTTCCGTTCAAAGCATGCCGGCTCCCGCCAAACCATCGTAGATCAACTTGCCGCCGGTCAATATCAGAAATGCGTAGCAGGCCCGGAAAAACAATTCCTGCGGAACGCGGTGGTGCAGCCAAACGCCCGAGCGCATGGCGACGACGGCGAGAGGGAGCAGAATCACGGATGTCATCAGGTTCTCGACAGAAAACAATCCGAGCCCAAAGTAGGGCACGAGCTTCACGTCGTTGATCAGCGTGAAGAATGCCACCGTCGTCGCCTGGTAGGCGGTTTTGGAAAGCCCGGCCCGGAGCAGATAGACGTTCGCCGGCGGCCCACCGGCGTGCGCCGTGAAACTGGTGAAGCCCGAGACCGCGCCCCAGAAAGCGCCGGACAGCCGATGCGGCCTCGCCGGTGCGTCAGTCTTTCCGCGCCACCGCTTGATCCAGAAATCGGCGGCGAACCCAAGCGCAATGATGCCGACCAGAAGCCGGATCATCCAAGTGGTCATGATGTGAAAGCTCAGCGTGCCGATGCCGATGCCGACAGCGCCGGCCAGCGCCAACAACAATAGAATTCGGAGATCCCATTTTTGCCAGTAGGCCCAGATCCCGACTAGGTCCATGACGCACAGGATCGGTAGCATGACGGCGGCGGCCTGCACCGGCGAGACAATAAGTGCCATCAATGGCACACCCAAGACGCCCAAGCCGGCCCCGAAGCCGCCCTTGGAAATGCCGGCGATCAGCACCGCCGGCACGGCGACGGCGTAGAACCAGGGGTCTGAAATGGCGCTTTCGAACACGGGCGGGGGCTTTGGATTAGTTGTTGCAGCGCCACCGATAACCCGCCCAACCGCGTGCGGCAAGTCAGCTGCCGGCACTCCCCGTATTCACCGCGTGCCAAGGACCGCCCGGCCTGATATGGAACTCGGGTTTGGCGCCGGACGCGCATCGCGACGCGGGGAATATCCTTGGATACTGTCATCGAGTTTTTGATCGGCGGCACCAGCCTCGATCTTTTCGGTTTCGCCGTGCTTTGCGGTGTCTCTTTCCTGGGCAGTTTCATCGCCGGTTCGCTCGGGCTCGGTGGCGGGGTTTTGGTGCTGGCGACCATGGCCTCGTTCCTGCCGCCGACGGTGCTGATCCCGGTGCATGGCACGGTGCAGATGGGATCGAACCTCGGCCGCGCGGTCCTATCCTATAGACATATCCTTACCTCCATCGTGCCGGCGTTCTTCGTCGGCACCATCATCGGCGCCGCCATCGGTGCGCAGCTTGTGGTGTCGCTGCCGACGGCAGTGCTGCAAGTGGTCTTGGCGCTGTTCGTGCTCTATGCCACCTGGGCGCCGAAGTTCAAGGCCAGCGATCCCGGCCAGAAAACCTTCTTTGGTGTCGGCGTCATCGGCGCCTTGGTGACCATGTTCGTCGGCGCCACCGGTCCATTGGTGGGGCCATTTGCCGCGGCGGCCTGCAAGGAACGTAACCAATTCGTCGCCACCCATGCGACGCTGATGACGATCCAGCACGGCCTCAAGCTGGTCGCATTCGGGCTTCTCGGGTTCTCGTACGGGTCTTACCTGCCGCTGCTGGTCGGTCTGCTGGCGCTCGGTTTCGCCGGCACCTATTGCGGCAAGCTGATGCTGAACAGGCTGCCGGAGAAAGTATTCCGGATCGGCCTCAAGGCGGTGCTGACGGTGTTGGCGCTCAGACTGCTTTATGTCGGCGCCGGCAAGCTGCTCGGGTAAATAATGTTCGAACCTGATCCTTCGAGACGGATGACTGACTAAAGCCCGGCGACAGCGGCCGGGCACGGATCGACGGCGCCGGCTTCGATCATCTTGATGACCCGGACGATGCCGTCATTGGCTGGCACTTGGATGCCGCGCTTCCGCGCCCGCTCGACGACCAGACCGTTGATATAGTCGATCTCGGTCGGACGGCCCTTGGCGACATCCTGGGCCATCGACGGGCGTTGGTTGTCGGAGCGCCGGGCCATGGCCTCGACCAGGATTTGCTCGGCCGCTTGCATGGCCTGGGCGTCGCCCTTGCCGGCGGCCAGCAACTGTTCAGGCGCGATGCCGGAAATTTTCTCCAGCCGGCCTACCTCGGCGATGCCGACGGCGGCCGCTTCGGCGGCCAGGCGGATCGCCAGGCGCCGGGTATCGGGATCCGAATCGTTGGCATTGGTCCCGCGTCCGGTGGCGGCGCCCAAGGGATTGCGCATGCAATTGACCGCGAGCTTGGACCAGCGCTCGACCATCAATTCGCCGGTCACCTTGGCGCTATCGACGCTCGAAAGCATCTCGGCAACGGCGGCGATGCGGGGCGAAGCGCTGCCATCCTGCTCGCCGGCCCGAAATACCGTATGGTCGGCGCCACCGAGTTTGACGTTCCGTTGTATGAGGCCGGGCGACATCAACTCGACCGAAATCATCGAAGCGATGCAGCCGACAGTGCACGCCGCGCCGACGATGTCCGAAATCGCCGGCTCGTTGATGCCGTTTTGCAATGATACGACAAAACCATCCGGGGCTAGATAGGGCTGCATGGTCCGGGCCGCCCAATCGGTATCGTAGGACTTGGTCGCGATGAAGACGATATCGAATTTGGTCGTG
>JAQBZY010000064.1 GCA_027620395.1 Pseudomonadota bacterium | reverse complement strand
CCGCATCAAGATCAACGAAATCGATGAACATGCCTTCGCCGACAGGCTCTATACCGCCGGCATACCTGATCCGGATCTCTTGATCCGGACCAGCGGCGAGCAACGGATTAGTAATTTTCTTCTCTGGCAACTTGCCTACGCTGAATTCATTTTTGTCGATAAGTTGTGGCCGGATTTCGGCAAACAGGATTTTGCCAGCGCGCTCGGCGAATATAGCAAACGTGAACGCCGCTACGGTGCCACTCGCACTTGACATAAAATCAGGTGGGCTCGCGGCCCGCCTGGTGTCGGCGGCGGCGATGGTGCCGCCGGTGATTTTTTGCGTCCATTTTGGGCCACCGTATTTTTTGATCTTGATCGTCGCCGGAGCCGGGATTCTCGGCTGGGAATGGCGGAATGTGACACAAGGGCGAGCCGCCTGGATTCCTGCCGGCCTAGCTTATGCCGCATTGCCCGCCGCGGCCCTGATTTGGCTCCGGGGTGACGGCGACAGCGGCCGGATGACAATTTATTGGTTATTCGCGATCGTCTGGTCGGCCGATAGCGCCGCCTATCTATGCGGGCGGGCCATTGGCGGACCAAAACTGGCACCCCAGATCAGTCCGAAGAAGACCTGGGCTGGGTTCATCGGCGGCGTCTCGATCGCCGGCCTGATTGGGCTCGCTGTCGCCGCTTTCGGTTCGGCGCCGCTGGTGGCCTGGGGGGCCGCCGGATTGGCGGTGGCGGTCGCTAGCCAGCTTGGTGATCTCGCCGAGTCTGCCTTGAAGCGGCACTTCGGCGTCAAGGACGCCAGCGGATTGATTCCGGGCCATGGCGGGCTGATGGACCGGGTCGACGGCTTGGTCGTCGGCGCCTTGTTGCTGGCCTTGCTGAAGTTGCCGTTCGGTGAGACGGTGTTGGCATGGCCATGACGCAACCAAAGCCGCGAGTTGCCGCCGACGTCAGATCGGTCAGCGTTCTTGGGTCGACCGGTTCGGTCGGCTGCAACACCTTGGACCTGATTGCCCGCCACCCTGAGAAATTTTCGGTCAAGGCACTAACCGCCAACCGCAATGCGGCACTGCTGGCCGATCAGGCGAAGGCCGTCCGGGCCGAGATCGCGGTCATTGCCGATGAAACCATGCTCCCAGAGCTTCGCGAACGCCTGAAGGGAACCGGAATCAAAACCGCCGCCGGCCGCCGGGCGTTGATCGAAGCCGCAGCTAGGCCGTCGGATTGGCTGATGGCGGCCATCGTCGGTTCGGCCGGACTTGAGCCGACCCTGGAAGCCGTCCGCCGGGGCGCCATCATCGGGCTGGCCAACAAGGAATGCGTGGTCTCGGCCGGAGAGTTCTTCTGCCGCGAAGTGGCGTCTGCCGGCGCCAGCCTGATCCCCGTCGATTCCGAGCATTCGGCGATCTATCAGGTGTTCGACTTCGAACGCCCGGATCTGGTCGAACGGATCATTCTGACGGCATCGGGCGGACCGTTCAGAACTCGGGCCATTGATTCTCTCAAATCGGTCACCCCCGAGGAAGCTGTTGCCCATCCCAATTGGAGCATGGGGGCCAAGATTTCGGTCGATTCGGCAACCATGATGAACAAGGGGCTGGAGCTCATCGAGGCGTTCCACTTATTTCCCGTGCCGGCCGACAAGATCGATATCCTGGTGCATCCGCAATCTGTCATTCACTCGATGGTTGAATACGTCGATGCCTCGGTGCTGGCGCAGCTCGGCACACCTGACATGCGGACCCCGATCGCCTATGCGTTGGCCTGGCCGGAGCGGATGCCAGCGCCGTCGCCGAAACTCCGGCTAGAGGACATCGCAACCCTTACTTTCGAGGCGCCTGACACCGAGCGGTTCCCGGCCCTCAACATTGCCCGCGATGCGCTGAATGCCGGCGGTTCGGCCCCGACGATCTTGAACGCCGCCAACGAGGTCGCGGTGCGTCGGTTCCTCGAGGGCGGCATCGGCTATCTCGACATCTGCCGAATTGTCGCCGAAACCCTTGCAAAAGTGCCGGCCGAGCCGCTTATCTCCCTGGCCCAGGTATACGATACCGACAAGACCGCTAGGCGGGTCGCGGAGAGTTTGTTAAAGAATTGATTTTTCGGCATTAATCCCTACCTTACGGGCCGGATGAGGATACCCATGGATTTACTTCCCTTCACGACCATCGACGATTGGCTGATCCCGTTCCTGCTCGTGTTGACGCTGATCGTGTTCGTGCACGAATGGGGTCATTATTGGCTGGCCCGGCGCAACGGCGTCCGGGTCGAAGTATTCTCGATTGGCTTCGGGCCGGAACTGTTCGGCTGGAACGATCGCCACGGTACGCGATGGAAGGTCAGCGCACTGCCGCTCGGCGGCTACGTCAAGATGTTCGGGATGGTCGAGGACGGCACTGCCGAACACCCGGCCGAACCGCTGACGCCCGAGGACAGCGAGGTGTCGTTCGCCACCAAGCGTGTCGGCCAGCGCGCCGCCATTGTCGCCGGCGGCCCGGCGGCGAATTTTCTTTTTGCCATGGTTGTGCTGGCTGGTGTCGCCATGACCGTCGGCGTTCCCAAAATCCATGTCACCGTTGCCGAGGTGATGCCAAATTCCGCGGCTCTGGCCGCCGGTATGAAGGACGGCGATATTATCCGTGTTCTTAACGGCGCCGAAATTCTGGGATCGCGAGACGTTCAGGAGATTATATCGGCCAGTCCGGGCCTGGCGTTGCCGATGACGGTTGAACGGGGTGGTGAAAAAATCGATCTTGTGGTCACGCCGAAAAGAAAATCCGGCGATAGCGGCGAGCGCCCACGCGGGCTCTTGGGCATCAAGATGCAGGGTGTCATTGGCGAGTTCCGGCGGCTCAACCCTGCGGAAGCGATTTGGTATGGCGTTTCATATACATTCACGCTGAGCGGCGACGCACTTGCCAACTTGGGCGGGCTATTCATCGGCAAGGGCAACTTCAAGGATTTAGGTGGCCCGATCGCGATCGCCGATTTTTCCGGCAAGGCGGCGGCTGGCGGTCCCCTCGATCTCCTGATTTTCATGGCCGTGTTGTCGATAAACCTGGGCCTGATCAATCTCTTTCCGATCCCGGTGCTAGACGGCGGCCACCTTGCGTTCATGGGCTGCGAGGCGATCAGGGGCCGGCCGCTGGAACCACAAACCCAAGAATACGGTTTCCGTATTGGCTTGATTCTGGTATTGATTCTGATGATTGCAGTCACTTGGAACGATCTTGAAAGGCTTGGAGTTTTCAAGTTCCTTCAAAGCCTTGTGACGTGACGAGTCTCTAGGGGAATTGGCGTGCGGCTAGCCGTCCGATTATTTTCGATGGCATGGATGATGGCGGCCCTGGGGCCGCTTTCGTCGTTAACCATTTCCGATGCCCGGGCCCAGGCCGTTTCGGTGGCGCAAGCCAATTTCATCGAGAAAATCGAGGTCCGTGGCGCGCAGCGCGTTGAGCCCGGCACCGTCAGATCCTACATGTCGATCCAGGAAGGCGATCCGTTCGACCCCAAGCGGATCGACAATTCTCTGAAAAGCTTGTTTTCGACCGGCCTGTTTTCGGATGTCTCGCTGCGCCGCGAAGGGTCTACGCTGGTTGTCGATATTTCCGAAAATCCGATCATCAACCGGCTGGCGTTCGAGGGAAATCATAAGCTCGATACCGAAACCCTACAGTCCGAAGTCACCCTCAGGCCTCGTGTCATTTATACGCGAAGCAAGGTCCAGACCGACGTTAAACGGATATTGACGCTGTATCGGCAAAGCGGGCGCTTCGCGGTCACGGTCGAGCCTAAGATCATCCAACTGGCGCAGAACCGGGTCGACTTGGTCTTCGAAATCAATGAAGGCAGCCAAACCGACATCAATTCGATCCGCTTCGTCGGCAACCATAAATTTTCCGATGGACGGCTGCGTGAAGTGATTCAAACCAAAGAATCTTCTTGGTGGCGGTTCTTTTCAACTGACGATGTCTACGATCCCGACCGGATGAACCTGGACCGCGAGCTGCTCCGGCGTTTTTACCTCAAGAACGGCTATGCAGATTTCCGCGTCGGCTCCGCAGTCGCCGAGTTGACGCCGGATCGAAAGGATTTCTTTGTCACCTTCTCGGTCGACGAGGGGGAACGCTATGCCTACGGCAAATTGGAAATCGAGGCCCGCCTCAAGGATCTTAAGTCCGAGGATCTGATGCAGGTGCTCGAATACAAGACCGGTGACTGGTACAACGCCGAAGCTATTGATAAAACCATTGAAAAGCTGACCGATGCCGTCGGCACCAAAGGCTACGCCTTCGTCGACGTCCGCCCGCGGGTCAACCGCGACAAGGACAAAAAGGCGATCGACGTCAAATACCTGATCAACGAAGGCCCACGGGTCTTCGTCGAACGGATAAACATCACCGGCAACGTCCGCACCCTCGACAAAGTGATCCGTCGCGAGTTCCGGATCGTCGAGGGTGACGCCTTCAACGCCTCGAAAATGCGCCGCTCGCAGAAGCGAATTCAGGGCCTGGGGTTCTTCGACAAAGTCGACATTACGCAGGTTCCGGGCACCGCGCCCGACAAGACGGTGGTCAATGCCAACGTCGAGGAAAAGCCGACAGGACAGATTTCAATCGGCGCCGGATTCTCGTCGAGCGTTGGCCCGCTGGTTGATTTCTCGATCCAGGAACGAAATTTCCTCGGCCGCGGTCAGGATTTGAAACTGCATTTGTTGATCGCCGCCGAGAAAAGCCAGGTGGATCTCAGTTTCACCGAGCCGTATTTTCTCGATCGCGATGTGCGAGCTGGGTTCGACCTGTTTCACATTGAGCGGGATTTGCAATCGTCGAGTTCATTCAACTTGAAACGGACCGGCCTAAGGCTTCGTGGCGGCTATAATGTCACCGAGGATTTGTCGCAGGCGTGGCGGTACACAATCCGGCAATCCGAAATTTTCGATATCAAGACGTCTGCCTCGACGCTGATCAGGGCGCAGGAAGGCACGACATATCTCTCTGAAGTCGGCCACACCATCGCCTTCGACAAACGCGACAACCGCCTCAATCAGACGGACGGGTACATCGTCAAACTAGACACCGACATAGCCGGTCTTGGCGGTTCGGTGCGTCACGCCCGCAACACGGTCAGTGGCGGCCAATATTTCAGCCTAGCCGACAAGTGGATATTGTCCGTTAACGGCAAAGCCGGATACGTCGTTGGCATTGGCAAGGATGTTCTGCTGGGTGAACGATATTTCCTTGGCGGCGACGATCTCCGAGGTATTGAAACTGGCGGCGCCGGTCCACGCGACTTATCGACCAAGGACGCGTTAGGCGGCGAGTGGATTTACTCCGGATCGGTGTCGTTGAAATATCCGACCGGACTGCCCGACGAGTTTGGCGTCAGCGGCCGCCTATTCACCGATGTCGGTAGTTCCGGAAAGCTGTCACCGACCAATAGCACGACCGCCGACACGGGGTCGGCACGCGTCAGCATCGGAACAGGTTTCACATGGGAATCGCCGTTCGGGCCGCTCGGCCTTGACTTCGCAGTACCTGTGGTGAAAGAAAGTTTCGATAAGGCCGAATACGTCAGGATAAATTTTGGGGCAAGTTTTTAGGAGAAATTCGTTGTGGTATAGAACCGCGTTATTGGTTGGCGTGATTGTTGCCGTGACAGGCTTGAAGTCCTTGCCCGTTGCGGCGCAGGCGCCCACTACCGTGGCGCCCGGCATCGCCGTTCTGGACGTCGATTCCATTCGACGTGACGCCGCCTCCATCAAAGCCGTCCGCGAACAAATCGCCAAATACCGCAACAGTTTTCAAACCGAAATCGACAACGAGGAAAAGAACCTCCGCACCGCCAATCAGGAATTAGCCAAGAAGCAGTCCTTGCTGGCGCCGGAAGCGTTTGCCGCCGAGCGCACGAAGTTTGAGCAGCGCGTCGTCGAAGTACAACGCCTCGTGCAAAAGCGCCGCATCGAATTGGAAAAAGTCCAAGAGGAGGCGCTTGGTAAAATTGAGCAGGTAGTGAACGAAATCGTCGCCACGATGGCGCGGGACCGAGGCTATTCGGTGGTTTTAAAACGCGGCCAAACCGTCGTTGTCGACATTAAGCTAGATATTACGAAGGACGTCCTGGCCGCGCTCGACAAACGGCTCCCGACCGTCAAGGTCACCACTCCAGGCAAGTAAGGCGATATGGCTGATCCCCGGTTTTTCACCAACGCCGGGCCGTTTTCGCTTGAACGGATCGCCGCTGTTGCCGGTGCCGAAGTCAGTGGTAACACGGCGTCCAGCAAGATGTTCAATGATGTCATGCCGCTCTCGGACGCCGGTCTGGACGATATTTCGTTCCTCGACAATCGTAAATACCTGCCGGCATTCTCGGTCTCCAGGGCCGGTGCCTGCATAGTTTCGCCCGAACTTGCCAATCGCGCGCCGACCGGGATGGCACTTCTTTTGACCGCCGATCCCTATCGGGCATATGCCAGCGTCGCGGCTCTGTTCTACCCGGCGCGGATGGCGCTTGGCCGGATTTCAAAGGCCGCCAATATCGATCCGACGGCAAAGATCGGTTCGGGTACCGACATCGATGCCGGCACTGTCATCGGCGCCGCGGCCGAAATCGGCGACGGGTGCCGGATCGGAGCCAACACCGTCATCGCCGATGGCGTCATCATCGGTGACGGCGCGTTCATCGCCGCGTCGGTGACCATTTCGAATGCCATCATCGGTGAGCGCGCCATCGTGCATCCCGGCGTCAGAATCGGTCAGGATGGCTTCGGATTTGCACTCGGTCCCAAGGGACACGCGAAGGTCCCTCAGCTTGGCAGGGTCGTGATCGGCGACGATGTGGAAATCGGCGCCAACACCACCATCGACCGGGGCACCGGCCCTGACACCGTGATCGGCAGCGGCACGAAAATAGACAATTTGGTGCAAATCGCGCATAATGTTCGGATCGGCAAGTGTTGCGTGATCGTCAGCCATGTCGGCATATCCGGCAGCACCGAGATCGGCGACTTCGTGGTTCTTGCCGGCCAAGTCGGAGTCGCCGGGCACCTCAAGATCGGTACCGGCAGCAAGGTCGCGGCGCAAAGCGGTGTCATGCGCGACATTCCGCCTGGCGCAAATATGGGCGGCAGCCCGGCCAAACCCGTGAAGCAATGGATGCGGGAAATC
>JAQBZY010000063.1 GCA_027620395.1 Pseudomonadota bacterium | reverse complement strand
ATACAGCGCTTCGTCGAAGCTCAAGGTGCGCGATAGATTTGGCCCCTTTCCGATGGCTCGAAGATAGGGCGCGAACGGGTGGTCATTCGGCATCGAATACTCTCGGTCGGTTGAACGGCATTTAGACAAATGCCGTTCCCACCGGCCTTGACCAACGTCAAGTCCGGGCATCGTTCGGTGCCTGCGGAAATATCCACTTTGGCCTGCCGCTTAGATGCCGCCACTCAAGGCGTATCTTCAGCGGGACGGAGATGCCGCCGCGGCAATGCCGCCATCGACCCGTGCGCCGTGAATATAGCTCATGACATAACTAACCAAATTGCTTGCGACGGACACAATCTACTCAGGCCCGATCATCCGGACTCCGGACCAAGTCGCCGATCAACCGTTACGCTGCTGCAATGCCCAATCGACCGTCGCCTGCGCCAGCGCGGCATTTGGATCGAGTGTGTGCTGAGCCAGCCAGCCAACGGGATTGCCGATCCCGACCGGAATTTCCGTGCACGCGAGCAACACCACCGGCACCGCGGCCGTTTCGACCAAGATGCGGACCGCGCGTTCGAACAATGTTGCGGCCTCGGCAAGCCGATTGCGTTTCACCAGCTCAATTCCCGGAAGCACTATTTCCGATATCACCGCTTGGTTCGCCGCGATGCAGCTGTAGCCAGCTGCCGCCAAACGCGGTTCGTAAATTTTAGCCTTGATCGTGCCCTTGGTGCCGATCAATCCAACGGGGCCCTTCGGCACGCCCCGCCGCACCAATGCCGCCACGGCGGCATCGGCAATATGGATGAACGGCACGCCCGCTTTCGCCGCCATGTCGTCATACCAATAATGCGCCGTATTACAGGGCATGGCCAATGCCTTGGCGCCGGCATCGACGAGAAACCGCACCCTATCGACCAGGGCCGGCAACGGCGACGGAGCGTCGTCGGTCATGATCGCGGGCACGCGTTCGGGTAATTGCGGGCAGGAGCAAACGATCAGCGGCACGTGATCGGCATCATGCTCGCCCGGCGTCAACTGGATTACCTTGGTCATGAAATCGGCGCCGGCGAGCGGACCCATGCCGCCGATGACGCCGACCAAATCGGGGCGATCACGGAAATGCATGGTTGGATTCCTAGTGCGATAGAATTTTCGAGAGAAATTCCTGGGCGCGCTCGCTGCGTGGCTTCTCGAAAAATTCTTTGGTATTAGCTTCCTCGACGATTCTACCCTCGTCCATGAAGATCACCTTGTCGGCGACTTTTCGCGCGAAGCCCATCTCATGGGTCACGACCATCATGGTCATGCCTTCCTTGGCGAGTTCGACCATGACATCGAGAACCTCGTTGATCATTTCGGGGTCGAGGGCGGATGTCGGCTCGTCGAACAGCATGGCGATGGGATCCATGGCCAGCGCCCGGGCAATGGCGACGCGCTGTTGCTGACCGCCCGACAACTGCGCCGGATGTTTATCGGCCTGATCCACGAGCCCGACCCGGTCGAGAAGCAGCATGCTGCGGTCATGGGCCTCGGGCTCGGTGCGGCCGAGAACCTTCGTTTGACCAAGCGCGATGTTCTGCAGGACCGTCATATGCGGAAACAACTCGAAGTTCTGAAACACCATGCCGATGCGCGAGCGGAGCGCGTTGAGATTGACCCCTTTTTGCCCGACCGATGTGCCGTCTACTGTGATTTCGCCCTTTTGAAACGGCTCCAGGCCGTTGACACACTTGATCAGGGTGCTTTTTCCCGAGCCGGACGGGCCGCAGATGACAACGACATCGCCTTTGCCGACAAATGTCGAACAATCGTCGAGCACATGGAAGTCGGCGTACCACTTGCTGACGTTCTTGATCTCAATCATATGGTATACTTTCTTTGCAGGCGCCGGACCGCGAGCGATCCCAATAGACAAAGGATGAAATAGACGACGGCGATCGTCGAATACAATTCGACCAGCCGGTTGTCACGGGTGGCGATCAAATCCGCAGACGTCAGGAAATCCCTCAAGCCGACGACATAGACCAAGGAGGTGTCCTGGAACATGATGATCGATTGCGTCAGCAAGACCGGGATCATGTTTCGGAAAGCTTGCGGCAGCACGATGTAACGCATCGCTTGGATATAAGAGAGCCCAATTGCCGTTCCGGCCATGATCTGACCGCGGGTTACGCTTTGAATGCCGGCGCGTATGATTTCGCAATAATAAGCGGCTTCGAACATGACGAAGGCGATCAGCACCGAATAAAAACCGCCGATCGGGCGGCCGATTATCTGCGGCACCAGAAAGTAAAACCAGAAGATCACGAGAATCAGCGGCATCGAGCGGAAGAAATTGACGTAGCTGCCGGCGACGAAGGATATCGGACGGAATGGCGAAATCCGGAGCAGCGCCAACAATGTGCCAAAGCAAATCCCGCCGAAGATGGCGATAACCGTCAGTTGCAGCGTCATCCCCATGCCATCGACGAGGAACGGTAACGCCCGCCCGATGACGGCCCAATCGAAGTCCTTGAACATTCTATTTCGCCCCCAGCGACAGCATGCCAGGAATCCGGGTCCGGCCTTCGATTTTCTGCATCAACGTCATCACCGTGAAAGTGACCAGGCAATACAACACCGTCGCGACGGTGAAAGCCTCGAACCCCTGGAACGTGTATTCCGTGATCTGCCGGCTTTGCGCGGTCAGTTCAAGGACGCCGATCGTCAATCCGAGCGAGGAATTTTTAAAGACGCCCAGAAAATCACTGGTCAGCGGTGGGATGATAATCCGAAAACCGACCGGCAACAGCACGTAGCGATAAACCTGAACTGATGTCAGGCCAATGGCTATCGCCGCATTGCGCTGGTCGTTGCGGATCGCACCAATACCGGAGCGGACCTGCTCGGCGACTCGGGCGGCAGTGTAGGTACCGAGACAGACAACGGCAGTCCAGAATTCCGGTAACGGAATGCCGCGTTTGACGAAATGGCCCCAATCCTTGGGCAGCAATTCAGGGAACACGAAATACCAGAGGAACATCTGCACCAGCAGCGGAATGTTCCGAAAAATTTCCACATAGACGGTGCCGATGCCCCGGGCGATCCCGTTGTCGAGGGTGCGCATCACGCCGATAATAGAACCTAATGTGAATGCGATGACCCAGGCGCAAATCGCGACCAAACAGGTCCAACCGAACCCTGTGTACATCCACATAAGATAGGGGTCATCAAGGAGCACCCCCCAGTTCCAATTGTAGTTCAAGGGGCCGCCTCCCTCGGGTTAACGGGAACCGAACGGCCACCGCGCATCGCTTCGAGCGCGGCGGCCGAACGGACTCGGTCCTTATTAGTGCGGCAAGGCCTGAATTTCGAAGGCCTTCTTCAGATCACTGCTGATCGGCATGTTGATATTGGTCGGGCCGGGATTGAACCACTTGTCGTAGATCTTTTCCAATTCGCCGGAGCGCATCAGATCGGCGATGGTCCGAGTTCCAATCAGGCGGAATTCGGAATCATTTCTTGGCACCATGATGCCGTAGGGATCGTAAGATAGGAACTTGCCGACCACTTTCCACGACGCCGGATCCTTCGACGTGCTGGCGAGGCCGTAGAGCAGGACGTCATCCGTCGAGTAGGCATCGGTCCGACCGCTTTCCAGGTTCAACATGCCCTGCGGATGGTCCTTGACCATGACGTATTTGACATCGATTTTCAGCTCCGCGGCGGCAGCCTTGAAAGCCTTTTCGTTGGTGGTGCCGAGCGAAAGACCGACCGTCTTGCCGTTCATATCCTCGATCCCCTTGATGCTGGAATCTTTCTTGAGGAGGATTTTGGTGCCGGTGATGAACGTGACCGGCAAATAGTCGATCTGCTTGGCGCGGGTCAGGTTGTTGGTGGTCGAGCCGCACTCGATGTCGATGGTGCCGTTGGCAAGCAGCGGAATACGGGTCTGCGACGTGACCGGCACATACTTGATCTTGAGATCAGGTATGTTCAGCTCTTTCTTGACCTCATTGATGAACAACATGCAGATGTCGATGGAATAGCCGATCGGCTTGCCGTCCTTATCCATATACGAAAACGGCACCGAAGCTTCCCGGTGTCCCATGGAAATCGTGCCGGCGGCCTTGATCTTGGCCAGAGTCGGCGAGTTTTGCGCAAATGCCGGCGTCGTGCCGGCGGCAACCGCAATCGCGGCCATACCTAAAAGTAGCTTCTTAAACATTGAACCCTCCTGGTTTTGTTGACGTTTGTAGATTTTCTTATTGATGGTCGTTGTCCGTAGCGTATCGGCAATGACGGGTCAGGCCAAACTAAAATTCCAGGCCGCCCGCCAGTTAGCTCAAATAATCCCTTGTTCTGGATACTTTTCGCCGGCCGCAACCCGCGACCAGCCGAATTTACCTAAGTCGATGGTTTGATATCCGCCATCGAGTATCAATTCCGAAAGCGCCCGGCCACAGCCCGGCGCATGCATCAACCCATGCCCCGAAAAGCCGGACGCGAGATGGAAATTCTCCAGGTGTCCGGTCCACGGACCGATGATCGGATTGCCGTCGAAATCGTTCTGATCGTAGAGCCCCGCCATGCAGTTCCTTTCCTTGGTCCGCTCGAACTGCGGAAACCGCTCGGCCAACGCCGGCCAGACGACGTTTTCGAAATAATTCGGATCGATGTCGAAATTGTAACCACGCGGCTCGGCCAAAGTCGGTACACCGCCGGTGTACCCCTTGCCTTCCGGCCGAAAGGCGAGACGGTTCAAATCCTTGACGTAGGGAAGCGGCTCAATCGGCTCGGCGCATTCGAAATAGTGCTCAAAGCGCCGCAGCGGTTCGATTGGCACCTTCCAGCCGACCATGGCGCAAATTTCCTTGGCCCAGGCGCCGGCGGCGTTGACTATCGCGTCGGCCTCGAGCTTGCGCCCGGATTTCAAGATGACGGTGCGCGCCAAACCGCCTTCGACCTCGATCCCGGCGGCCTCATCTTCGATGAATTCCGCGCCGACCGCCTGCGCCTTCTTGCGGAAGCCGCGCATGACGCTATATGGGTCGAGCCAGCCGTCGTCCGGCGAATGCACGCCGGCGCCCAAGTCGTCGACGATCATCGATGGAAACGTATCCTTCAGGTTTCGACGATCGCGCCAGATGACATTGACGCCGTGCCGCTGCTGCTGCTCGAAGTTTCGCGCCAGGGTCTTCGTCGCCTCCGGTGGCACGATGAACAGATAACCGCCCTTGCGGAACCCGATGTCCGGCTTGTTGCCATCGACAGCCATGACGGTGTCGAAATTGGCGAAAAACGGAATCCCGAAGTTCGAGAGCTCGATATTTTCCGGCAATGTGAACAACCGACGCACACCACCGGATGCACGCGGCGTCGAAGCCAGAGCATACGAGGAGTCCCGCTCGACCACGCAGACCGCGCAGGCTTTCGGATGCGTCCTCAGGAAGTAGGCGGCGGCACATCCGATGGCACCGCCGCCGACGATGACGACATCATACTTCATTCAAAACTGGATACCGTTCGATCCATGAAAAGGCATCGGCGCCAATGATCGTCATTCAGCGGCCTGCCGCTTGGTTTCCGCGAGCGAGCTCGACGATGAGAAATCGACATTCTTCGGATAGCCGTCCATCGAACGCTTGATTGCGATCTCGAGTCGGCCGATGGCATCGTCCAATTCGGCTTCTGTGATGATCAACGGCGGGCAAACCCGCATGAAGTTTTTCACACAGATGAATGCCGCCCCTTCGAGCATGGCGTTGTAGCGGATCCGCTCGCCCATGGCCGGATCGGGCGTCTTGCTCTTTTTATCGGTGACGATGTCGAGCATCTGATAAAGGCCCATGCCGCGCACATCGCCGATGCACTCATACTTGTCGCGAATTCCTTCGAGACGCTTGCGCAGCCAAATGCCGAGCCGTTCCGACCGTTCGGCGAGTTTTTCGCGGAGGACGATCTGCAGGCTTTTCAAGGCCACCGCGCAGGGCATCGGGTCGCCGGGGTAAGTGCCGGACCACGGCAGACCGAGATCGCCAGCGACCTCGTCGGCGATTTCCTTGGTTGTCGCGGTGCCGCAGATGGCAAATCCAGCCGACATGCCCTTACCGAAGGTGACAATATCCGGAACGACGTCGGTATGCTGGAAGGCCCAGGTCTTGCCGGTGCGGCCCGGCGCCAATTGCATTTCGTCCAGAATCAACAGTGCCCCCCAACGCTCCGCCATCTGTTTCATGCGTGGCAGCCATTCCTGCGGCGGCACGATCATGCCGCCCGGCACGAGGATCGTCTCGGCGAGAATGGCGGCGATCGACTTGGTGGTCAAGTGCTCCATCAGTTCTTCGCTGGTCTTGAGGCATTTCACGTCGCAGGACGGATACTCCAAATTCACCGGGCAGCGATAGCAGTACGGCGGTAGGATCGCGTTCGCCTTGGCTGGCATCATCAACGGGCCTAAGCCCTTGCGGCGGCCACCGCCGACGGTGGTCACCGACTCGACGGCGAGCGAGCCGCCATGCAGGCCGCGGATCACCGAAACGATATCGAACTTACCGGTCTTGGCGATCGACATCCGCATCGCGATCTCGTTGGCTTCCGAACCGGTGACCGCGAAGTTGATCATCTTCAATCCGTCCGGCAGCGTCGAGCCGACCAATTCAGCGAGTTCGATCGCCCAGGGATTGGAATACCAAGACGATTCATGGACGAAGGTGGTCGCCATCTCGCAAATGACCTCGGCCACTTCCGGATGCGAGTGCCCCAAGGGCATGCTCATCATGCCCGAGCTCATGTCGTAATAATCGTTGCCGTCTACGTCGGTCAGGATCACGCCCTTGCCGCTCTTGAAGATGACCTTTGGCTGATAGCGCCAGCCGAGCACGGCGTTACCGTCGCGCTCCATCCAATCGTGGTGGGTGTTCGAGAACTGGAAAGTCTTTTCCATGGGCCTGCTCCGCTGTTGCGATCGAGGGTAGAGGCGACTCTACTGATTGCAAATACGGAACGATAGTGTATAAAAATGTTCTTATTCGTTTCAAAAATGAAACACCATGGATTGGCAGAATCTTCGCCATTTTCTAGCCGTCGCGGAATCCGGAAGTCTGGCCGGCGCGGCGCGGCGCCTGCAGGTATCGAAGGCGACGGTGTGGCGCCATGTTCGCGCACTGCAGGAATTCCTCGGCGTCACGCT
>JAQBZY010000062.1 GCA_027620395.1 Pseudomonadota bacterium | reverse complement strand
AAGACCAAGGAATGGCCACCGCCGTCGTGGCGCCAGCGGCTGACATGACGGATCTGAATGGCCAGCGCGGCAGTGACGAATTCGTGACCGATTTCGGCAACGTCTTCGCCTATCTGCGCGAGCGGTTCAAGAAACCTGTATGGGCGCACGGCACCAGCCGCGGCTCAGTCTCGATTGCCTTGCCGGTGTCGAAGATTGTCGATCCCTCACGACGGCCGGACGGTATCATCCTATCGTCGCCGGTGAGCAAGCGAGCTAAATTATTGAATTCGGTTTTCGACGGCGACCTCGGCGCCATCACCGGTCCGGCGCTGATCGTCGCGCACAAGAACGACGGTTGCGGCGTGACGCCGGCCTCTGGCGCCGAACAGATCGCGGCGGCGCTGACCAAGGCCAAGCCGGTCAAGGTATTGATCATGGAAGGCGGCGACGAGTTGGCCAAGGGCGACCCTTGCAAACCGCTCTCGCAACACGGTTTCCCCGGCATTCAGCAAAGAGTCATCGACGCCATGGCGGCGTTCATCAAGAATCCGGGCTGATGCCCGCCAACCAACAGAACGGAAAGCAGTAAAGCCATGAAACTCGTTAGTTACCGCACCAAGACCGGCATCGATTACGGCGTTGTCGCCGGTGACGGCGTGGTGCCGATTTCGGCAACGCTGCGGCGCAAGTATCCCTCGGTCTACAAGGCAATCCGGGGCAAGGGCCTCAAGGAGATCGCCTCCTGGGCCAAGGGCAAGAAACCGAGTTTGCCGCTCAAGAAAATCAAATATGCGCCGCCGCTTTGGGACGCCGACAAGGTGATCTGCATCGGCGTCAATTACCCGAAGCGCCACCCGGTGCATGGCGAGATGCCGCCGCCGGAAAACATTTCGCTATTCATCAAGCTGCCATCGGTCATCGTCGGCAACGGCGAGAACCTGGAACAACCGAAGGGCGAGGCGGCCAAGACGATGGACTACGAAGGCGAACTGGTGTTGGTGATCGGCAAGGGTGGCCGCCATATCCAACCCAAGGACGCCTTGAAGCACATCGGCGGCTACACCATCCTCAACGATGGCTCGGTGCGCGGCTGGCAAAAGCACAGCGTCGGCGCCGGCAAGAATTTCCACCGAATGAGCGCGTCAGGCCCGTGGTTCGTCACCTCAGACGAGATCAAGGATCCGTTCGGCATGGAACTGAAAACCCGGCTTAACGGCGAACTGGTGCAGAACAGCAAAGCCGGTGACATGATCTTCGGGATACCGGAACTGATCAGTTATGTCTCGGGGATGCTGCCTTTGGAGCCCGGCGACATGATCTCGACCGGCTCGCCGGAAGGCTCCGGCGGCAGCCGTCAGCCGCAGCGGTTCCTGATCGCCGGCGACGAGTTGGAAATCGAATGGTCGGGGATCGGCACGCTCCGAAACAAGGTGGTGCCGGCGAAATAGCGGATCGTCTCAATTTGGCCATGCGTGCCCGCTGTGTCGATCATCACTTCCGTTCGCCCGCCAAATTGGGTAGAATTTCGGTCATGAACATGCAGAACGCATTGTCATTGGCGGCCAAGTCTGCGGTGTGCCTAGTGTTGACGGCGTCGATTGCCGCCGCCGCCGGGAACCGTGTCAGCGGCGAGTATGCGCGTTCGAAATTACCGCTGCATAAAGTCGGCGCCTTGAACAAATCACTTTCAGCCCTGTGTGGCCGCGGCTTGTTCCGGCAGCGCGGCGATCTCCGGCTGTCGATCGGATATGACGGCAAGAAGGGGTATGGCATCACCGGCATCGCCAAGTCGGACTACAACCTCTACGACCCAACCAACGTCGCCGAGCCCGACAAGACCTACCATTTCTACAATCAAGGCTATTCCAATTGCCGGGTCTACGTCGCCAAGACGCCGATCAATCGGCGCTGACCGGCGGCATGGGCGAGGGCGGCACCGAAATTCTCGATCTCTGGCCGACCAAATTGGTCCGACGGATGCTGCTCGACTTCGACGAGCCGAACCGCGATCTCCTCAAGCATGTCCGGGAGATGGAAAAAGAAAACCGCGCGCTGACGACCGATTATCGTGACAATAATCCGCTCGAACATGACCGCCCCGGGGCCAACTGGCTTCGTGCCGGCATCAATGGGACTACCATCGACTATCTTCGCGCCATCGGCATCGACTATCCGGTCAACTGGCAAATCCACAGTTGGGCCAACATCAACCGCCAGGGCGACTATCACGATAGCCACAATCATCCGCACTGCTATCTGAGTGGAACTTATTATTTGAAGGTGCCGGGCGAGGGGACGGCGAAGCGGCAACGCAGCGACGTCCGCCCGAACCGGATCACGTTCTATGACCCGCGCGGCGGTTTCAACATGAACTCGATCAAGAACGATCCCTACGTCGAGCCGGAATTCACCGTGTTGCCGGAACCGGGATTGCTTTTGATGTGGCCGGCCAGCTTGATGCATTTCGTGCATCCCAATCTTTCCGACGAAACTCGGATTTCGATCAGCTTCAACATTGTGCTTAAGTGGTCGGATACCTATTTGCCGACGCAACAGGCTTAACTGTCCGCAACCGGCCGCCGATTTCGGCCGAGACCCAAGCTCGGCCGGTCGATGGCCGAGGTCTTGATCGCGGCATACACCTGTTGCCCTGGCCGGAGGCCGAGCGAGTCGACGGCGCGCCGGGTGATACGCGCGATCAATGGTGCGCCGACGTTGACCAGGACATCGACATGCGGGCCGCCGCCCTGGGCGGCGCCCTCGATGTCGACGATGGTGCCGGGCAGTACATTGAGCGTCGCCGTTCCGGTTGGCGGCGTCAGCGACAACGAGACATCCCTGGCCCGGATCCGGAGCCTGAGCGGCGTGCCGCGCGCGAGATCGACCGCCGGCGCCCAAATAGAACCGGCGCCGAAGCCAAGCTCGGTCAGCCCATAGGTCTCGTCGTGCCCTATGACCCAGACGTTGAGCACGGCGCCCGCCTCGAAACGGCCGGTGAAGGGGCGGAGATCGAGCCGGCTCATCAGATCCTCGACTTCGCCGGCGGCAACGGTGCGGCCATCCGACAGCACGACCATGGTATCGGCGAGGCGGATGACTTCGTCGACGGCATGGCTGACATAGACGATCGGAATGCCGGCATGATCGCGGAGTCGTTCGATGAACGGCAGGATTTCCGCCTTGCGGTCGGCGTCCAAGGCGGCCAGCGGCTCGTCCATCAAAAGCAGGTTCGGACTCGTCAGCAACGCCCGGCCGATGGCGACACGCTGTTTCTCGCCGCCGGACAAGGTCGCCGGATATCGATCCAGAAGCGCTTCGATGCCGAGCATCCCGACCACGTCGTCGATGCCGAGCCGACGCTCCGCCGCCGGCGTGCGTTTGAGGCCATACTGGAGATTGCCAAGCACGCGCAAGTGAGGGAACAGCCGGCCGTTCTGGAACACGTAGCCGACGCGGCGGCGCTCGGGCGCGAGATCGATGCCGGCGGCATGATCGAACAGCGCCAGGCCGCCGATCCTGATGTGGCCGCTTTCCGGCCGGAGCAAACCGGCCAGGCATTCGACGACGCTGGTCTTGCCGGCGCCCGAGCGGCCGAACAGTGCCGTCAATCCGCCCTCGGCCTGAAACCGCGCCTGCAAGGAGAAGTCGCGGCGCCGAATTTGAATGTCGAGATCGAGCATCGCGGTTTCGCTCATGCGCCCAACCTTCGCTTGATCCGGCGGGCCAATGCTTCCGAGGCCAGGAGCGCGGCGAGCGCAATGATGATCGAGATCACCACCAGCCGGACCGCGCCTGCATCGCCGTCCGGCTGCTGGGTCAGGGTATAAAGTGCCAACGGCAATGTCCGGGTCTCGCCTGGAATGTTAGAAACAAAAGTGATGGTGGCGCCGAATTCGCCGAGGCTACGGGCGAAGCCCAAGATCGCGGCGGCCAATATGCCGGGGCTGGCCAACGGCAGGGTCAGGGTCAGAAAGACATCTCCCGGCGATGCGCCAAGCGTCCGGGCGGCGTCTTCGAGCCCTTTGTCGATCGCCTCCAAAGAAAGCCGGATCGCCCGCACCATCAACGGAAACGCCATCACGGCGGCGGCAATGGCAGCGCCTTTCCAAGTGAAGGCGACGGTGATCCCGAACCAGTCATGCAGCGGCGCGCCGATGACACCGTGCCGGCCGAACCCGGCCAACAACAGATAGCCGATAACCACCGGTGGCAGTATCAGCGGCAAATGCACGATGCCGTCGACAACGCTTTTGCCCGGAAATTCGAGCCGGGCCAGCACCCAGGCGATAGCGATAGCCAACGGCAAGCTGGCGGCGACGGCCCAAAATGCGACCTGAAGGCTGAGCCTGAGTGCTTCGATCTCAAGCGCGGTCATGGCCGCGCCGCCGGTGCAAATCCGGCAGCCGCGAAGGCCGCCCGACCGGCTTCCGATACGATCAGCGCCATGACCCGGCGTGCCGCTTCCCCGTCCCCGGTCTTAACGATGGCGGCACTGTAGACGATGCGGGGGTGATCGATATCGGAGAAGACATGAATGATCCGCACCTTTGGTCGGCCGCCAGCATCGGAGCGATAGACAATGCCGGCCGGCGTTTCTCCGCGCTCAACCAAATTGAGCGCCGCCCGCACGTCCGGCATCCTTGCCAATCGCTTGGATAACGCTGGCCATAGTCCAAGTTTTTGGAGCGCCGCCTCGGCGTATATACCGGCCGGTACATGCGCCGGATCGCCGACGGCGAGGCGCGCGCCGGACAATTGAACCGGAAGGTCCGAAATACCGTTCGGAAGCGTTAGCCCGCGATCCGACGGCGTCACCAGCACCAACGCATTTGTCGCCACTTCGGACCGGGTGCCGGCAGTCAATAGCCCGGCCTGTTCGGCCCAATCCATCCAGGCACTGCTGGCCGAGACATAGATCGCCGCCGGGGCGCCGTTGGCGATTTGCTTGGCGAGGGTCGAACTGGCGGCGTAAACAGCTCGGCAGGCCTTCGGCTTGGACCTATTGCAATCGCCGACGATCCTATCGATGGCCGCTTGAGTGCTGGCGGCGGCAAAGATATTGACCGTTCCGGCCGCCGCCGACGGGGTCGCGGCCATCAACGTCGCGAATAAGCCGGCAGTCATGACGAGGCGGGCAGGGCGCATGACTGAACTATAGCCGACACCAGGCACGACGCCAGCAACGGAAACCAATTGTTAACGTGTTGGGCGCAGGCTGCGGGCTCAATCGAACCCTGGGAGCGGGCAATGAGCGTCTTACACGCCTGGCCTGACGACGAAAGCAAGGATCCTCGGCGCTTCGTCGATAGCGGTAACCGCAAAGGTCGACGCGTCAGCGGACCGAAGTTAGCTGTCGCGCTGCGCGGCAAACTCTACGAGTCGGTGAACTGGTCCTTGGCCGGCATCTTGATCGAGGGCTATGACGGCGCCTTGGTCGAGGGCGACAGTTTCGAGATCGACGGCGTCGGACCGGCTGGGCGGTCGCCTTGGCCAGCGCTCATTTCGGCCCGCGTCGTCCGCTTGGGCGGCAAGTCGGGGACGCAGATGGCGGCGCAGTTTCTGACCCTCAGCGTCCCGGCCTATGACATTCTCGAGGGCATCCTTCTGAGACGGTCCGAGTTCCGCATTTCCTGATCTTTTCTGACGACCTCAATCCTTCGAGACGCCCGCGATGCGGGCTCCTCAGGATGAGGCATTGGATAAATCGGAGATTCCTCGTCCTGATGAGCGGCGAAGCCGCGTCTCGAAGGATGAGGAAATAAGTCATCCTTTTGCAGATGGGTATCAGTCCGTTTTACCACCGTACAGCTTCGCCGGGTCCTTCAAGGGGGCGGCGATCTCGGTCACGGCGCCGGCTCGGACGGCGTTAAAGAAGCAATTGCGGTGGCCAGTGTGACAGGCGACACCTTTTTGGTCGACCAGCAGCAACACCGTGTCGTCATCGCAATCCCAACGGAATTCCTTGAGCGTCTGAATTTCTCCGGAAGTTTCGCCTTTTCGCCAAAGAGCTTTCCGCGAACGCGACCAATAGCAGACCCGGCCGGTGCTCAAAGTCTCTTTAACCGATTCCCGGTTCATCCAAGCCATCATTAGGACTTCGCCGCTGTCGTGCTGCTGCGCCACCGAGGGAATCAGCCCATCGGCGTTGAATTTGAGCCTCCCGATGACGGCGTCGATGGTGGCTTTGTCGGTCATCTTTCGGGCTTCCTAACGGGCCTTGTTGAACCGCTCGAACCCGGCGGCCAGATCGGCGATCAGATCGTCCGGATCCTCTAGCCCGATATGATAACGCACGCAAGGGCCGGTGTGGGTCCATTTGGTGGCGGTCCGCATGCTTGCCGGATAGGTCGGCGTCACCAGACTTTCGTAGCCGCCCCAACTGGCCCCCATGGAATATAGTTCGTAACCGTCGAGCATGGCGGCGACCGCCGACTTCGGCGCGTCGACGAGGGCGACACCGAACAAACCGCTGGCTCCCTTGTGGTCGCGTTTCCAAAGAGCGTGTCCGGGATCGCTCTCAAGCGCCGGATACATCACTCGCGCCACTTCCGGGCGGCCTTGCAGCCAGGTCGCGACCTTAAGCGCATTGGTTTGGTGCCGTTCCAGTCTGACCGAAAGGGTCCGCAGCCCGCGCTGACCGAGATAACAATCGTCCGGCGCCGCGTGATAGCCCAAGCTATTGGCGACCATCTTGAGGGCCTGATAGTCGGCTTCATTACCGACCGTGACGGTACCCAGCATGGCGTCCGAGTGACCAACGACATATTTCGTCGCCGCTTCGATCACCCAATCGACGCCGAGTTCGAGCGGGCGGCAAAACTGCGCCGACGACCAGGTATTGTCCATTAGCGTCTTGACGCCTTTCTTGCGCGCCACCTCGGTGATCGCCGGCACATCCTGCATCTCGAAGGTGCCAGTACCGGGGCTTTCGAGAAAGACGAGCTTGGTGTCGGGCCGGATCAGATCGGCGATCTTGGCGCCGACGGCAGGATCGTAATAGGTCGTTTCGACACCGGCGTTGGCCAGCATCGCGCCGCAAACACGCTTCCGGGTCGGTCCGTAAACGTTATCGACGACGAGAATATGATCGCCGTTCTTGACCAGCGCGAATAGAGAACCGGCGATGGCGGCGAGGCCGGACGGATAGGCGATCGTGTTATGGCCGCCGTGAATGGCGGTGATGGCGGCCTCGAAGGCGAAGGTGGTCGGCGTGCCTGAGCGGCCATAGGCCGGCCCCC